>JAGBUH010000203.1 GCA_017630915.1 Clostridia bacterium | reverse complement strand
TACCGCTTCAAGCCCTTCAAGCACCTGTATTTGACTGTCACCGTAATTCTCCTCAACCGGACTCATTACTTCGTTTTTAATTTCATCCATTTTTTTCATCTCCGATTTTTTTAATATCGCGTTGCAGGTGCGACAGATTTGTTTTTCAATATCGCGTTGTTGGCGCGACAGATTTGCTATCTCCTCACCGCGAGAGTTTTTTAATTTCGCGGTGTATGCGCGATAGATTTGTTATCTCCTCACCGCGAGGGTTGTTTTCTCTATCGTGTGTTATTTTTAATTTAATTTATTTATTCTGTACGTTTTTTTATACTTTCGGTCGAAAGACCGCTTATATAAATCGTATCGCTGTATTCGCCGTCGCACAACACAAAACTTTTCGGTAAATCGTTGCTTAAACTGACAACGCCGTGTTCCTCTTCCTTTCGCCGAAACAAATCCTTCGTCGAAGCAGACATACTCGCCGTTTCGATATCAAAAATCCCGATAACCGTTCTTTTGTCTATGCTTTCGCCTTTTTCTAATTGAATATATCTCATTTTTAACCTATGCGGACAGTCGAGGACACCTGTCCCTACAATACATTTAAAGTATTACGTTCGATTATATTGCGTTCGCGGAACGCGAACATATCGCAAATGAGCAAAAGCGAATTTATATCGCATCGTAAGATATATCGCATTTGTCGAAGACAAATATATCTCGTTCGTGGAACACGAACCATACGCGGAAGATAAATCCCTACATAATTTATCTTGTTTTATATCAAATACTGCTAACCACGCCGTCGCGGACAAATATTTTATTGCCTTTGCTTTCAAAAATTTCGCTTTCGCAGCCGGTTATTATGACCTGTCTGCCCGTTGTTTTAGACAAAATATAATCTTTTCTGTCTTTATCCAATTCCGACAAGATATCGTCGAGCAAAAACACGGGATATTCGCCCGTTAACTTATAAGAAAGTTCGCCCTCGGCAAGTTTTAATGCCAAAACAACACTTCTTTGCTGACCTTGCGAGCCGTACATTCTCGCGCTTTTTTTGTTTATCGCAACCACAAAATCGTCCTTATGCGCTCCGTAAAGCGATAAAAACCGTTCTTTTTCGGAATGCATTTTTTCGGCAAACAGATTATTATATTTTTCGCGCAATTCCTCTTGCGTTTCGAAATCGCCTGCCTGTGTCTGATAAGAAAGCGTCAAATCCTCTTTTCCGCCGCTCATATCGAACAGAAACTTTTTTGCTTCTTCTTCCAATTTTTGAACGTATTTTTTGCGGTTTACTGTTATCACCGCGGCAAGACTTGCCAAACGTTCGTTATAAACCATTAAAAGTTCGTCAATAACGTTTCCGCGTTTTAAGAGCGCGTTTTTTTGCGCCAAAACCCTATTATATTCCGACAGCGTCGGGGCATATCTCGGAAACGACTGACAAATCGCCAAATCGAGAAATCTTCGTCTGTTTTCGGGCGAACCCTTAACCAAACTCAAATGATCGGGCGTGAATATAACCGCCCTGAACCGTCCGATATATTCGGTCATCTTCAACGGCGCACTTTCGCCGATTTTAATAACACGTCTTCCGCCTTTACTGAAAGAAGCGGACATTTTTATACTGTTATTGCCGGATAAAAACCGCATTGCGATATTACTCTTATCGTTGCCGAAACGAATCAATTCCCTATCCTTACAGTTACGAAAACTTTTTCCTGCGGCAAAATAGAATATCGCCTCTAAAATATTGGTTTTTCCCGCGGCGTTTGCACCGCAAATGACGTTGACGCCCTCTGAAAACTCGATATCGCTTTCAATCGCGTTACGGAAATTCCGCAACGATAACTTTTGAATATTCATCAATCCTTCAACTTACACGGCAAAACGAGATAGGTATAATGGCTGTTTTCGTCCTTTTCGGCAGGTTCAATCATCATACTCATCAAAGGAGTAGAAAGCGAAGCGACAATCTTTTCATCTCTGCATGCGCGCAAAGCATCAAGCAAATATTTATTATTGAAGCCGATTTCGATATCGTCGCCTTCTTTTTTTATTCTCAAATTATCGTTTACGCTGCCGTATTGAGTGTTACAAGAAATATTTAAGATATTATCCTCAAATTTACATCTGAGCGGTGTTCTCAACTTTTCGTCAACAAGCAAACTTGCTCTTTCAGCCGATTCGATAAAGTCGGCTCTGTCAATCGTTGCAAAAATTCTGTTTTGAGTAGGCAACGCGCGTCTGTAATCGAGATATTCACCCTCTAACAATCTCGAGAAGAACACGGTATCATCAATCTTGAATATGATATATTTTGCGGTAAATTCAACACGAAGCGGTTCTTCGCTGTCGTCAAGCAATTTGGTTAAATCCGAAAGTGCTTTACCGGGTACAACAAACGAGAATCTGTTATCATTATCAAAAACACAATGTTTTTCTTCTCTCATCGCTAAACGGAAGTTATCAAGCGCAACGACCGTCAAGGTTCTGTTTTCAATCATAAACAGTTCGCCGGTAAGAATCGGTCTTGCTTCGGATTGAGCAACCGCAAAAACGGTACTGTTAATAATATCCTTCATAAGCGAACGCGAAATATTAAACGCGTTTTCACCGCCCAATTCAGGCAAACTCGGATAAACTTCCGCGGTAGTGCCATGAATGGTAAAATCACTCATACCACCGGTGATACGAACCATATTTCTGTCGTCGGATTCGATACAGATATCGCCGTCGGGGAAATTGCGGATAATAGAGGTTATTTTTTGCGCGTTAATAATAACCGCGCCTTCTTGCATCGGCATAACGGTACCCATTGTGCGAACGCCTTTTTCAAGGTCGTAACCGCAAATAGTCAACGTTTCGCCTTTGAGCGTGAACAAAAGACCTTCCAATGCAGGTAAAGTCGTCTTATTCGATGCCGCCGATGCCGCAGGTATTACCATAGACAATAATGTTTTCTTATCCGCAACAAACTTCATATTTTGTACCTCTTGTTTAATTACTATGAATCAATATACTTTAAAGTTTTTATAATTTTGCTCTGTCTCAACTTGTCCACATAGAAAAGAGTGTTTTCCACAAAGATATCCTCTCTATTTTCCACGTGAAAAAAAACGTCGATAAACTGAAAATAAATGCTTTTTTATACTTTCCACAACGTCCACGCACACTACTATTACTAATAATACTAATAAATATTAAAAATAAATAGTTTCTTCATTTCTTTCGGCGCGGAAGAGTGTTTTTTTATGCCCGTAAATCGGAAATAAAACTTTGAACCTCACGTTCGAATTTTGGTTCGTTTTTCATCTTACGTTCGATAAACCCGATAGAGTTAATAACGGTTGTATGGTCCTTTTTGTTAAACAACTTCGCTATCGAATTTTGTGAAAGGTTAGTAGTCTTTCTTATAAGATATATAGCCAAATGCCTTGCTGCGATTATTTCGGCGTTTCTGCGCGCTCTTTTCATATCATCGCGTGTAACACCGTAACGCTTTTCGGCAAATTCAAACGCTTTTTCGATAACCGATTCTTCGCTTTTTGCGTTTGCAAAGAAATCGTTTAAAACTTCTTTTGCGACGTTAAAATCACATGCTTCGCCGGTAATAAGAGTGTGTGCCTTTAACTTTTTAAGAGCGCCTTCGATTTGACGAATGTTTGTGGTTATGTTCTTTGCAAGGTAATAAAGAATTTCCATATCGAGATCATAACCGAAGTCCATCGATTTGCGTTTAAAAATTGCAACGCGCAATTCCAAATCGGGCGGTTGTATATCGGCAACAAGCCCCATAACGAAACGGCTCTTCAATCTGTCTTCAAGGTTGTTAATATCCTTTGGAGCACAGTCGGAAGCAAGAATTATTTGCTTGTTCATCTTAAACAGCGTATCGAACGTATGGAAAAATTCTTCCTGTACCGACATCTTACCTGCGATAAATTGAATATCGTCTACAAGCAAAACATCAACGTTTCTGTACTTTTCGCGGAAAACCATCGGTTTTTTAAGCGAAAGCGATTCGATAAGTTCGTTTGTAAATTCTTCTCCGGTAACGTAAAGTATGTTATATTCCGGATGATTTTTTCTTATTTGGTTTACAATAGAGAATAAAAGGTGGGTTTTTCCCAAGCCCGACGGTCCGTAAAGAAACAACGGGTTATTTAATTCGGCAGGGTGGTTGGCAACCGCCAATGCAGCAGATTGCGCGAGTTGGTTTGATTTACCGACAACAAAATTTTCGAAAGTATATTCGGGATTGAAACGGGTTTTATATGCTGAATCGACTTCTTCGGTAAATTCGGGTTTAAGTTCCGCTTCTTCTTCATCGGTGATGAGTTTTAATTCGGTGTTTATTCCGATAATTTCCGAAAATTTAAGTTTTAAGATGTCGTAATATTGCGCTTCTACAAACGCTTTCTTATTTTGCGGTATAGAAACTGTGACACTCGTGCCGTCGAGGGCTACAACGCGCATCGGTTCAAACCAAAGCCTTACAGACGGTGCAGGATATATTTTTTTTAATTCTTCAAGGACAAATTCTTTTATTTGTTTAAATTCATTATCGGTCATTTTATACCTCATTCGGCATGTTTGTTTATCAAAAAAAGCAATATCTTAAAAAATATATATGTATTCGTTTAATTATATCACATAATTTTCAAAAAGTAAACCCCTCTTATACATATTTATTAGGTATATATTATATATATAATAAAATACTTTAAATTTTTAAAATAAAAAAATTTTTACTATATCTTGGGTTAAATTTTGAATAAATGAAATAAAACAACAAAATGTTTGATTTTTTGAAATTTTTACTACATTTCAAGAGATTTTTTAAAAGAAATAAAGTGATTAAAAACGTTAAAAACACTTGACAAAAAATGTTTTTCGGGTATATAATGTATTGCTATTACTCTGCGGTATCACGGACGTTTGAGGACAAGCATAACTGTTTTTTGAATTTAATTGGAGGTGTAACACCATGCTTAGAACATATCAGCCTAAGAAAAGACACAGAAAGGCAGAACACGGTTTCAGAAAGAGAATGGCTACCGCTAACGGCAGAAAGGTTCTTAAAAGAAGACGTGCTAAGGGTAGAGCAAGACTTACCTACTAATCTGTAAAGACTATTTTATCCAAGCGAGGTTTTTGTTATGGAAAAAACACGCAGGATACAAACTTTAAAGGAAAATCACCTGTTCTCCCGCGCATATCGCAAGGGCAGGTGTTTTTCCGGCAAGTATGTTGCTCTGTATGTACTGAATAATAACCGCGACAAAGACCTTAACAAGTTAGGAATCACCGTATCAAAAAATCGCGGCAACGCCGTGAAGAGAAACAGAGCGAAGCGGATTATCCGTGAAGCTTACCGCGTTTTTCATCCGTTTATAAAAGAAGGTCATATTATCGTCATTGTCGCACGTCAGCCTTGTGTTGAAGCTCACGTTTCCGTGGTCGTAAGCGAACTCGAGGTTTTATTGTCTAATGCGGCACTTTTATAATGTTAAAAAGATGAAAAAATTATTTATTTGGATGATACGGTTCTATCAAAAAAATATTTCTCCGAATAAGCCCCAATGTTGTCGTTTTCAACCAACTTGTTCCGCGTATGCTATCGAGGCTATTGAAAAACACGGCGCGTTTTATGGGCTTTTACTTGCGTTATACCGTATTTTAAGATGTAATCCGTTTAACAAAAATTGCGGTTACGATCCCGTTCCGGAGAAAAAACGAAAATTAAGGTGATTAAATGAACTTTATTTACGATATTTTTTCGTATATCATGAAGGGCTGCCTTTATATTTCGGGTAACCATTATATATTGGCTCTTTTCTTTTTTGCTCTTGCAATGGAAATAATTTTGCTTCCTCTTGCAATCAAGCAGCAAAAATCGCAAATCCAAATGGCTAAAATTAAGCCGAAGGAAATGGCGATCCGCGAAAAGTATAAAGGTCGTAACGACCGAGCAACACAGCAAAAAATGACAATGGAAATTCAGGATATGTACCAACAAAACGGTTACAACCAATTTTCCGGCTGTCTTCCTTTGCTTATCCAACTTCCTATAATTATCATTCTTTTTGCAATCGTTCGCCAACCTATCTCCTATTCGTCTAACCTCACCAAAGACGATGCTGATTTTATCAAAAACAACGCTCAATCCGCTGTTGAATATTATCAAATCGAAAAAGAATCTTTGATTTCGGATAATTTTGATTCGACTGCCGAATATGATGAATATGTTAAACTTATCGACGGTTATCAAGTAGAACTCGGCGGTAAAGCGCTTGAAGAAAAGACCGAAAGCGGTCTTACAATCTATGAATTCAACGATAAAGCTAACCTTAAATTAGCAGAAATGGCACTTTCCCGTTTAATTATCAATGGACAGGAAGACCTTGATAATCTCTATGAAGACGGAAAGGTTGAAGAAACTGCTTTAACCGCTTATAATGATTACGGCTTCGGTGAATATGCCGAAGATCTTCCCGAATACCGTATCGGTAGTCTTAACCTTTTAAATAAACCCTCTTTTAACGGAGATTATTGGTTATTGCTTATTCCGTTGTTCGTATTTATCACTTCTTTCTTCTCTTCGAAGATAATGAGAAAATACTCGGGTTCGGCTAACCAAACCGATGCTAACGGCAACCCCATCGGCGGCGGATTCTTCATGGAAGTCGGTATGCCCATTATTTCCGCTATTTTCGCATTCAGCTTTTCGGGCGCAATCGGCGCATATTGGATTTGGCGTACTATAATCGGTATGGGTAAATCGGTTGTTATGGCAAAAGTTATGCCTATTCCCGTTGTTACCGAAGAGGATATTGCGCTTGCAAGAAAAGAAATGAAGACCAATCAAAAGAAAAAGAAGGTTATTACTATCGAAGTTGACGAAGACGACGATAGTTATAACGATATGATAGTCAATAAAGGTAACGGCAACAAAAAACAAAATATTGACGTTACAACCCGTACTCCCAGACGTATCGAAATGCTTACTGCTGACGACGAAGATGTCGTTGAAACATCGACCGAAGATTCGTCTGACGAAAGCACAGACAACTGATATTGAAAGGCAAAAAAATATGTTAAGAGAAACCACAGCAACGGCGAAAACTATCGAACTTGCCGTTAATTCTGCATGTGCAGAACTTGGTGTAACACCCGATGATGTCGATTACGTTGTACTCGAAGAACCGAGAAAAGGTATTTTGGGTATCGGCGCGTCTGATGCTAAGGTAAGTGTTACGTTAAAAGCTACTCCTGCTATTAAAGCATACGATTTTATTGAAAACATCGTTAAGAACATGGGACTTGATGCAACCGTCGAAATTACCTCCCAAGATAAAGAAGGCGCTTGTATTGCAATTAAAGGCGACCATCTCGGCATTCTTATCGGCCGCAGAGGCGACGTTTTAGATTCTTTGCAATATCTTGCTACCCTCGCCGCAAACATCGAAAAAAGCGGATTCTACCGCGTTACAGTTGATGTTCAGGGCTATCGCGAAAAGAGAGCTGAAACCTTGCGCGGTGTTGCAAGACGTATGAGCGAAAAGGTTCTTAAATATAAGAGAAGCTTCGCACTTGAACCTATGAATGCTTATGAAAGACGTATTATCCATGCCGAATGTCAAAATATCGAAGGTGTAACAACCCGTTCGATCGGCGAAGGCGCGGACAGAAAAATCGTTATCTCCCCCGAAAAAAAATAAGTTTTAATGTAAAACACGTTCTCCGTTTTGGAGAACGTGTTTTTTTATGCCTTATGCCTTTGCAACTATACTGCAATGTGTCCCAACCAAAATACCAATATAGTATGTTTTTTGGTTCTCCATACTTGTGTTTTTACGCGCATGACAAGTTCTTTTTATTTTTTATAATTGAAATTTTTGAAGAGAGTATGAAAGGAACTTTTTATAAAAAGTTCTTCTCATAAACATAATCACAAGCATAATCATAAACATAAAAAATGCGACAAAAATGCGACAAAAGTTGGAAAAAGGCGGGATGAAATAAAAAAATCCTTCTGTTAAACTGTTTGTAACAGGAGGAAATAAAATGTTAAAAATGAGAAAAGATTTTTTCAACGACAGTCGCATAAAGACAATTCGAAAATACCCGAAAGGTGACAGATATATTATGCTTTTTCAGATGTTGGTACGTATTGCCGAAAATGATTATCCGAGGTATGCGCTGGTTGGTCGCGATTCTAAACCGTTTACTGTTCCCGACATCGTTTATTTTTGCGGTATGAAACAAAAGTTAATTGAAGATGCGTTGATTCTTTTAGATGCCTACGATTTGATCGAGGTTATAGCCGGAACGATTTTCGTTAATATTTCCGGTCTTTTTGAGGAAAGTCCAAACTGTTTTCAAAACGAAAAAAGACGAAGCGTAACGCTCCGTCCCATATAAAATAATTTTTATATTAAAAATTTTTGAAGAGAGTTTGAGAGGAACTTTTTATAAAAAGTTCCTCTCATAAAAACTATTATTTTTTGGGAGTAATTAAAGAGCCGCGTTGATGATAGTAGCGAAATCGGGAGCTTTAAGAGCCGCGCCGCCGATAAGACCGCCGTCAACATTTTCTTTCGAAAGGAGTTCAGCGCAGTTCTTTGCGTTCATCGAACCGCCGTATTGGATAGTGGTTGCCTTTGCAACACAGTCGCAATAAAGCGATGCAACAACGTTACGGATAACACCGCAAACTTCGTCTGCTTGGTCAGAGGTAGCGGTTTTGCCGGTACCGATAGCCCAAACGGGTTCGTAAGCGATGATGATGTCCTTCATTTGTTCAGCAGTTACGCCCATAAGAGCGATTTTGGTTTGCATAGCAACGATTTCGTTGGTGATGCCTTGTTCGCGTTCTTCAAGAAGTTCGCCAACACAGAGGATAACTTTAAGACCTGCTTCGAGAGCCGCAAGAACGCGCTTGTTAACGGTAACGTCGGTTTCACCGAAGTATTGTCTGCGTTCGCTGTGACCGATGATTACGTACTTAACGCCGCAAGCAACGAGCATATCAGCAGAGATTTCGCCGGTGTAAGCACCGCTCTTTTCCCAGTGGCAGTTTTCAGCACCAATTTCGATGGGGCTGCCTGCTGCTGCCTTAACAGCTGCGTCGATGTCAACGTAGGGTACGCAAGCGATAATGCCGCAGCCCGAGGTGTCCTTGCCGTTAAGCTCTGCCTTGATAGCTTCGATAAGCTCTACTGCTTCCGCAGGAGTCTTGTTCATCTTCCAGTTACCTGCGATAATAGCTTTTCTGAATTCCTTGTTCATAGTTTATTAATCCTCTTGCAATATTTTGTTTTAATTTAACCTTAACTCAAAATACAAAGTATTTTAAAGATAAAATCTTTTAAAAATCGGGGACATGCGCCTCGATTTTTATACCTATGATGTTC
>JAGBUH010000202.1 GCA_017630915.1 Clostridia bacterium | reverse complement strand
TGAGCGCGGAATTGATAGGTTCGGGAGAAGACATATCCACACCTGCGATTTTAAGAAGCGAGATAGGATCGGTGCTCGAACCGCCCGACAAGAACTTCTTATAATCGGCAACGGCGGATTCGCCTTCTTCGAGGATACGCGACGCGATCGCGACAGCGGCAGAAAAGCCCGTTGCGTATTGGAACACGTAATAGTTATAGAAGAAGTGCGGGATTCTCGCCCATTCGAGCGCGATTCCGTCGTCGGAAATCATGTCAGGGCCGAAATACAGTTTATTGAGTTCGTGATATTTTTCGCACAGCGCGTCCGCAGTCAAGGTCTGACCGCTTTCGCTCATCTTACCCATCAAGAGTTCAAATTCGGCGAACATTGTTTGACGGTAAACAGTACCCTTGAACTGGTCTAAGAAGTGGTTGATAAGATATGCGCGTTCCTTTTTATCGGTGGTCTTCGAAAGAAGATATCTCATCAAAAGAATCTCGTTACAGGTCGAAGCAACTTCGGCAACGAAAATGACATAATCGCTTGTACAAACGGGTTGGTTTGCGGTGCTGTGGTAACTGTGAAGCGCGTGTCCCATTTCGTGCGCGAGGGTGAACATACTGTCAAGATTGTTCTTATGGTTCAAAAGAACATAGGGGTGAGGACGGCTATTGCCCGAAGAATACGCGCCGCCGCGTTTGCCCTCGTTTTCATAAACGTCAATCCAACGGTTATTAAAGCCCTCTTTTAAGAGCGCAACATAGTCATCGCCCAAAACCGAAAGCGCGGAAAGCACGGTTTCTTTTGCTTCTTCATAAGAAATTTCGTTAGCGGCATCGGCAACAATCGGGGTGTAAACGTCATACATGTGAAGTTCGTCAACGCCTAATAATTTCTTGCGGAGTGCGACGTAACGGTACATCTTATCGAGGTTATCGTGCACCGCGGAAATGAGGTTATGATACACTTCAACAGGTACTTCGGTGCGGTCGAGAGATGCTTCGATGGTGCTGTTATATTTTCTTGCACCTGCGAAGAAGCGAAGTTGCTTGAATTGAGCGTCCAACGTTGCGGCAATGGTGTTTTTGAATTCGCCCAAGCGGTTATAATAGGTTTCGAAAACCTGTTTTCTGAAATCAACGTCTTCGCTTTCGAGCATGGGTACAAACGTACCGCCCGTTAGGGGCAATTCGTTGCCGTCTTTATCGGTAACGTTCGGGAATTTCATATCGGCGTTACGGAGAGTCGAGCCGATATTATCGGGGCCGTCAGCCATTTCGCCTGCCGACGCGAGAATCAACTCACATTCGGGTGTGAGAACGTGTTCTGCTCTGCGGCGGATTTGGTAGATAGAACGGCGGTAGGTTTCAAGTTCGGGTTCGTCTTTATAAAAACCTTCAAGCACGTCATCGGGGATAGCCATAATTTCAGGGGTTGCGAACGAGCCCGCACCCGAAATTGCAACGTAGGTGCTCATCGCTTTACCGCGAAAATCTTGGTAAAAGCTGTTTGCCGTGTCTTCGTCGCCCTTGCAGTTTGCATATCCGTAAAGCGGAGTAAGACGAACGTCGATTTCGTCTTCCAACTTCAAAAACGCGAGTAAATCCGACGCGCTTTTGCCGAGTTTACCTTTGAATTCAGTAATTTTTGCAGGAAGTTCCTTCAACGCTTCGTATTCGGCAAGCCACGCTTCGTCGCTTTCGAACATATCTTTTAGGTTCCAAGTGTTTTCAACGGGGACTTCACTTCTTTTAAGAATTTGTTGTGCCATATTTTCCTCCAAGATTTATGTATATTATTTATTCTTTATTTTATTGGCGATTTCTTCGCGCTGACGGGAAATCTCCGCCCAAGACGGAAGATTGTTTACATATTCAACAAGCGATTTCAGATGTGTGGGAATATCAATATTCTGCGGACAGATATGAACGCAGTTTCCGCAATTTATGCAGGAAACGGGTTGGTTTTCAATCGGCAAAAACTCGATTCGCATCGACGCATTTGTAACGGGTGCGACGCGCATTTCGTTTAAAATCTCAATCATTTGCGGTATATTTATCTCTTGCGGACAGCCGTCTTTACAGTAACCGCAGGCGGTACAGGGAATCGAATCCTTCATTCCCTCAGCAATTTCCAAAAGCGCGTTTATTTCGTTATTAGTAAGCGGTTTTATATACTTGAACGTCTTTATGTTATCCTGCATTTGTTCGAGGTTCGACATGCCGCTTAAAATCATCTTAACGTTGGGTATCGTGTGCAGGAAACGGAAGCACCACGATGCGACCGATTCGTCGTTTCGAAGCGATTTTAACGTATTCGCGTCCTTTTCGTCGAGGTTTGCGAGTTTACCTCCGCGCACGGGTTCCATAACCCAAACGGGAACGTCATATTC
>JAGBUH010000201.1 GCA_017630915.1 Clostridia bacterium | reverse complement strand
TTTAATTACTCATCTGGAAATTGTCCACAAGTTAATAACAATTTTCCCCAGTTATCCACAGGTTAATAACATGGCGTAGTTATACACAGGTTAATAACATGGTGTAGTTATACACAGGTTAATAAAAAACTTGCCTACGTTTATATGTTTGTAGGCAAGTTGAAAATTTATGAAATTGTTTAATCAATTATCAGCGGTTTACATTGTTCCACTTTAAGAATAAACCCTTCTTGATTCTGAATTTTTACCATAGAATATGATACGTTCACGTTTCCTAAATCGGTCTTCGCCATTTCATATAACTTGTCGAGCGCGTTTTTATAGGTTGTTTGACTAGACATTGAAGTCGCGAAAGTTCCGCTTGTATTCGTATCATGTATAACTGTAAAAGCCATGTTTTACCTCCTTTATGGCAGATAAACCGATTGCACACAAATTTTTATTACGTTGTTATTTGGAGTTACTCCGTTGAGTGTTAGGACTCCCGAAGAATTAATACGCGGGCATTGGTTGCTTGTTCCTTCAAAAATAGGAGTGACATAAAAGTTATTGTTATAACGTCTCAAATAATACATTGATACAGCATTCGTTTGTGTGGTCTGCGTTGCTAGTTGAATAAAGTACATTCCGTCGCCGGGGATGATATTTCTTTGTATTAAATTTTTAGTTGCATCTGAAGCATTAACAATTGTTGTCGACATTATTTGAGGTAAATATTTAAGTATTATCTGTTCGTCGAACGTTTTTAATTCTGTCAAATCCTGAGCAATAGTATTTCCTGGTGTCATGATACCCGATTCGATATCTGTTGCCTCAAGTGTTACGTCTCCCGCGAGTCCCTGACCGTTAATTGTTCGCGTCGTAGGAACCGCGCCAACGTCTCCCGCGTTCAGCGTGATATTTGTTGAGAGTGCTTTATTATTGACGGTTCGTGTAGTAGGAACCGCGCCGACATCGCCCGCGGTTAGTATGACGTCGGATGAAAGCGGGTTTCCGTTTACGGTTGTTGTAGTAGGAACCGCGCCGATATCAGCGGGGGTTAGTGTTACCGCGCCCGACATCCCATTAACTGACAGGACGCCCGCGACCGCGGATGTCGGTTCATATGCAACATAGGATACAGTCCCGCCCGATTTATAAAGCGCGTACATATTAGCATAATCGCCAAAACTGTTTTGCGTGAAAATAACGCGAACACCGTTATCATATAATGCCAAGAGATTAGCGGGAGTATAATCTGATATGGTTTCCGAAGGGTCGGCCCAATCAAATATATTAATATCGGTCGCGTTAATCATCGAATCTGTGATTGATACCGCCCCGCTTTGCCCGTTGACAGATTCGACGAAAGTTGACGCACTCCCGAGCGGGTTATACCTCGCATAATTAACACTGGAACCCGACATAAACAAAACATACAATTCGCGGTTGTTCGCCCCGCATACTACGATTCTTATACCGCTATTATATAATGTAGTGATATTAGATACTATATTCGTCCATGGAACATTCGGGGCGACATATACCGCGCCGAGTTTTGCCCCCGCTATCATTGCGTCTGTTATTGTTACATCTCCCGATTGCCCGTTTACGCTGTTTACGACGGTTCCGAGCGAATCGATTAACGCTTCTACATCCGCGTTGTTTTGTTCGAATTCCGTTATTTTTTGTAGAATCCAATCCAGATTCAGCGCGTACAGGTCGGAATACGGATAACGTATAAACATTGTATCATCCCCCTTTAATAGATTCCTACACAGAAATAGTCGACGAAATCATCAATTATAACCGAATAGACGTCAAATTTATCAATTTTCCTTGTACGTTCGATTAATTCCTGCGTTGACATCACGCCGATATTTCCGAATGAATGTATGGTTTCAATATGCGAATCATTTAAATTTCTGGATTCTTTCGTGTTGTCGGTTCGTGTGCTGTTTGAAAAACCGTTTCTTGAATGAGATGTATTCAGCGTTTGTTCCGATTCGGTTTTTAAATTCCGTGTTTCGGTTGTTGTATCTGTATGCCCGTTTTCGTCGGTTAAATCGTTCGTCTGTTTATCTGTATCTTGAAAAGTTGCCGAGTTATAGCCCGTTTTCGCGTCTGTAACGGTTCCCGTTCGTTTGGCGGTATCCCTTGACATTCCAGAAGTGCCGAGCGTTCCCGTATCGGTTAAAGTATTGGAATTTGTTCCGTTATCGCCCGTTAATTCTATATCATTCTGAACGTTCCCGACGGTTCCTGTATTTTCAACGTATCCATTATGAGCAACGTTTAGAATTCTGTTTTCTGTTCTGTCATAGTTATGAATCGGGTTATATTCGAAATTTGTCGAATCGAAAAGTTTTTGCCAAATCGGCGTTTTTCTTTCACTCCATGCCCCTATAATACTTTTTAGCAATTCGGGTTCGGGATAAATAACGGATAAATCCGCGGTTTCCGTTAAAAGAAGGGGGAACAGGATATTTGCGTCGATTCCGTCGGGGAGAGAGAACGAATCGAAAAGGTCATTGTCATAGTTGAATAATGCTAGAAGCGACATTTTCACGCGCATTGTTTTTCACCTCTTCAAATCGTTTTTTGACTGAAAAAGTCCCTTCCAGTTCGGGAAACATTTGTATTGATTGATCTATTCCCTTCTGGAGTTCTTCAAGCCATAAATCTATTTTTGTTTTTGTTTCAAACGTATTTCGTTCGGAATCAATTTGATTCACGCGTTCTTTTTTCCGTTCGGACAGGTTAGGAATTCCGATTACTGTTAAAAATTCGTCGCGTATCTGGTTTAGTGAATCGAGCATTTCGGGCGCGATAAAGTTTTGCCCGACGTTCTGGAGAAATGTTTCCCATTGATCTGAAAATGATTTCCCCAATTGTCCCGCCGATTTGGTTTCCCGCCGAACGACTGCGGGCTTACCGCTTGCGATTTCATCGTACAAGGCTTTAAAGGTTTCTGCTTCTGCTTTTCCGTTTACGCCGACGACATATGCCAAACGCGAATTTAAGATATTGACCGCCAATGATTCATAACAAAGTGCGAGAAGGTCGCCATAATAATCGACGATGTCGGAAACCCCTTTATAATCAGGGGAGAGTTTCAGAACAACGCAATTTTTATTAATCGTCAATTCCCGCGAATTTAGAAGCGGGTTTGTTACAATTGCGCGGATGGGTCGATAGAAAACATTCATTCCTGACAGCGTCCCCCACTGCGGAATCACGCCGAACAGGTTCGTTTTAAATATGACCGCCCAACCGAACCCCATAACAACATATCTGAAGTAATCAGCGTCCCAATGGTCGGGTAACGTCCAATCGAAAACAGAAATACAGTCGAGCATTAGAAGACGTTTAAAAAATCGTGAAACGCCCGTGTTATGTATATGTAAAAATGAATTAGGTATCTGTGAATCAACAGCGTTTAAATAATCATACGTGAACGGCGGTCTATCCATATTTCCACCTCAATTTTTAAACTTGGTAAACGGTAAATAATAAGTAGGTTTCAGAATCCCCCCGATTAATTTTTTAAAACTGAACCCGCCCGCGGGGGGTTGACCTGTGAACAGTTCGTAATAGTGACGGGCGTATTGTTGTCTTTGTGCTACATCGTCGCCCGCGTTTCGCTCATAACAATATTTAAATGAAGCCGTTAGATAGTCTAGACTTTCGTTATTACTGTTATAGGCGAAATCCGAAAAAGATAAATTATACGTTGCCGTAGCGTACCATTGATCTGACTGATTCGGTCCGGGGTGCCCCCGTTCCCATTCTATATAGTGCGTTTGTCCAACTCCGCTGTCATACTGGTATCCGTTATTAGAACACCAATTCTGCATTTTAGTTTTATTGCCTATCCATTGAGTTAAACCATACGCCCCCGAATTAGGATTCACCCGTTGAGGATTGATTGTACTCTCTCTCTGCATATTTCCGCATAAAGCAGATATGCTTTCGACTGTCCATGCAGGAGAAAGAGAACTGAAAAAATTGTAACATTCTAGGGCGTTGTTATCCATTTCGGAACTGTTTAGATTTCTATCGCCCGGTTCTATCCATGCCATATAATCACCTATTCATAGAAAAAACCGTTTTCCATATACGCTTTGATTTGTCTTTGTTCTTCCAGTGTTGCGACGACTGCGATATCCGCGTCGGCAACTTTTATATAACCCGATAATGTACTAATCTGTTTCGCTTGACATAACGGGCGACCGAGTTGTGAAACGTCTTCGTCCGCGACGTCATAAAATTTTGCGGATAAATAGCAACTCCCGCCGAATTTGCAGATATCGGAAAACGCGCCCGTTCCCCCGCCCGTTTGAACGGTTGGCGCGGATTGTTCGACCGCCGACGCAATACCCGTTATCGCGTTCATGATCGCCCCGCCCGCGTTTCCTGTTAGGATATTTCCCGCAACCGCGCCGATACCTTGCCCGATTGCATTGATACCCGCGAGCGGGTTTGACGATACCTGAGCGATTTGGATGTCTACGCCGATTTTACCGTTTGCGGTAATGACGGGCGCGAGGTTTGAGGTCAGGAAAATAGAAAGCGTACAGTCTCCCGTAAAAAAGTCGGTCGTATTAACAAAAGTCAACCCGCCCGAACTCCCGACGATATTATCTGGAATTTCGATAATTCCATAGGGTGCCATAATCAAATAGTATTCAGTAAACGGGCGTTTATTAAGATAGTTACCGCGTGTTGATGCTTTCGGGTGTTTTGGTATGTCGCTATATGCTACGGTGAATGTATCATTATTAATTGCTAATGTGCTTGTAAATATCGATGCTGAACAGGTGAAATCCCACCAACCAAATTTTACTTGTGCAACGCTTGTGATATAGCCCGCGGGGATGGACGGGAACCAACGACAGCTAACGATATACTGGAACGGGTTAAAAATGGTTTTAAGCATATCTTCAGAGATTTCCGACGCTTGGACATTCGTCCATGACGCGGAACTCAAAAGCATCTGTTTAAACTGGTTAAATTCCGTATACGTGAACGCATAATAAGCGACCGCGCCCGAAATACTCGCCGAGGGTGAAATCACGCCGACGACGTAATAGCCCGAATTCACATTAATATTGATCGCGCCCGCCGTTATGGTTTTTGTTCCCGTTGAAACGCTGTTTATGATCGGATACAGCGTATCGATAACAGAACCGTTATAATTCGACGCGGAACGCAATACATATTCGGTCGAATTCCCGATAGCGGTTTTATAGGTTGCGAGCAAATCACAAATACAGTCAATCTCCCAGATTCCATTCATCCAACGCCATTCCCGAATAAAATAATAACGGTTGAATGACGAAACGTGAACGTAATTAAACGAATAAACAGTAATTCCCGCCGACGGGAGAATTAAAAACGTCGGTTCGGTTACGTTCGTCCCTTCTTTTAAATCGACGGAAAATTGTGTGTTTGTCGTCCCGACGGGCGGGACTTTCGTTGAATTTTCGCGTTTTGAGAATACATAAAAGGTTGCGGTTAGTGCCATAAAAAACAACCCCTTTTAAATTGCCCCTAACGTGTTAACCGTTAGGGGCTATGTAAAGAGAAAGAAGCGGGCATTAGTCGAGAACGAAAACGATACAATTTTCAGTCAAGTCATTGTAGAAACGTTTCGCCATGTGATAGAACGTGTTGTAATACAGTCCTTTTGCGTTCATGGGAGTTGAAACCGCTTTTTCAAGCTGTACATTAATTCCCATTGCTTCCCGGTCAAACAATACGCCGAGAATATCGGTCATTGTCTGCGCGGCTCCCGTTGCGACCGCGCCCGCGGCTGTCGTATAGGACGGTGTAACCGTAATACGGTCGGGATATTCATAATCCTGCCAATAATTCACGCCTTCGGTTACATCCATTGTCAACAGGGATTCATGATACAGTCCCGCGAGAGACATTGTTTTAATTTTCTGAAGGAACGGTTGCCACATAAGAAGACGCTGTTCTTTCTTCGGCGTATGTCTTAAAATCGTATAGCCCGTCAATGCCATATGATGCGCAACGGTTCTTTCTTCCAGAAGTCCCGAATATTTTTCGACCAATGCATAAAACCACTGAACGAACGCGGAAAAGTTCGCGGGTTTGAAAACGTCCTGCGCGGTCAATGAAAGTCCTGTTTCCGCGTTATATTCGGTTAGGCAATGAATCACGCTTGCCGAATCGGCGATATTTTTCGCGCCGATCATATTCGCGACCGTGTTCCGCGCCAATGTTTCCTTCTGCTGATCGAGTTCATTCTGAACGGCTACAGCCTGAGACGTGATAAAATCGCCGAGTTCGTCGGGACCGCGGAACGCTGAACGCAACTGATCTTCGAAAACAGTAGGGGCTTGTACCATGTACTGTTCAAACCCGTTGAACATGGTCTGTAGAACTTTCGGACGCTTGATTGTCCAATGGTCGGAACTGGAACCGTCGGCGGGTTGGTCATTGAACATTGGTTGACTGACAGCCGAATCGACGAAAACGGGAGTAACTTTTCTTACCGTATTGCCATACGCGAGGGGGGATGTATCCAACAGACGAAACTTCCCGCGATACGGTCGAACGGAAAAAACGGTTTTTGCGATTAGCTGTGTAAGACTGCTCATAATCGGGTCTGTACCGCCCGATAATACGGTCGTCGCCTGAGTGACGAAATCGGCTGTATTTCGAGCGACGGGGGTTGAGTTTCCACTCCTTCCCTGTGCGTCCTGCATGAGCGTATTCAGAATCGTAGCAATCTGGTTAAAAGTAAAACTGTTTGCCATTTTTTATTTCCCTCTTTTCCTATTATAATAGATGTCATTCGGGGTCGATGATTTCCGCGAGGATGTCCGAGGCGTCTTTTTCCGCGGGCGGGTTTGTCCCGATTCCGTTAACGTTCCCCGCCCGCATGAGTCCAAGCATCTCTTTTAACATTTTCACAGTTTCGGATTCGTTCGGGGTCGGGTTCGCGTCGGGCGCGGGCTTGATCGGGGTCGGGGTTGGGG
>JAGBUH010000200.1 GCA_017630915.1 Clostridia bacterium | reverse complement strand
CGCTGTCGAAAAGGCAGACGTGTGTCTTGTAATGGTCGATGCGAATGAGGGCGTCACCGCGCAGGATGAACGTATCGCAGGACTTGCGCATAATGCGGGCAAAGCGAGCATAATCGTTATCAATAAATGGGATTCGCTCGAAAAGGATAACTCGTCGGTTAATAACTTCAAAAAAGAGGTTTACACCGCGCTCGGTTATATGCGCTATGCCCCCGTCGCTTTTGTTTCGGCAAAAACGGGACAGAGAGTTGATAAACTTTACCCCCAAATTAACGAAATTTATGAAAACGCAAACCGCCGAATCACAACGGGTTTGCTCAACGACTTCCTCGCCGACGTGACCGCAAGGGTTCAACCACCGTCTGATAAGGGAAGACGTTTGAAAATTTATTATATGACTCAAACGGGCGTAACTCCGCCCACCTTCGTGCTTTTCTGTAACGATTCCGAACTTTTCCATTTTTCCTATCAACGTTATATCGAAAACTGTCTCAGAGAAGCGTTTGACTTTTCGGGTACGCCGATTCGTTTGGTGATCAAGCAAAAAGGCGAAAACCCTAATATTTAAGGAGTGAATTATGAGATATTTGTTTGGCAATCTTATCCCGATACTAGGCTTTTTCGGTGAATGGTCGAGAGGGCTTTCGCAATACGCCCTTTTGCTCACAATCCTCGCTTACGTCGTTGTTGCCGTTTGTGCTTATCTTTTGGGTTCTTTAAACTCGGCAATAATCGTGTCTAAATATAAGTTTAAGCAAGATATCCGTTCGTTCGGAAGCGGTAACGCGGGATTAACCAATATGCACCGCGTTTACGGAAAAGACGGCGCGATTTTAACGCTTGTAGGCGATATCGTAAAACAAATTCTTTCTGTCCTTATCGGCGCGTTGCTTATGGGCAGATGGGGCGCATATTTGGCAGGCGGTTTCTGTATGCTCGGCCATATTTTCCCCGTGTATTATAACTTCAAGGGCGGCAAAGGCGTTCTCACCGCCGCTACCATGATTTTGATAATCGACCCTGCGATTTTCTTGATTTTGTTTATCGTGTTCGCGCTCGTGTTGCTTATTACGAAATACGTTTCGCTTTCTTCGATTATGGCGGCGTTTACCTATCCTGCCGCAATCGGCGCGGCATATAAACCCGTTCATATCATCGAAATTTCGTTCGCTCTGTTCGTCGGCGCGTTGGTTATCTACATGCACCGCTCGAATATCTACCGTATTTTCAATAACCAAGAATCGAAGTTTTCTTTCAAAAAGAAACCCGATGCACAAGCGGTTATGAATTTGGAAGATAAAGAAAACGACGAAGAAACAATGATAGAACCTAAGAAAAAAAGCAAAAAGAAGTAAGAAATCAATTCAGACGGAGGTGAAATAAATGCCGCTTGCAGATAAGGTAAGACCCAAGAACTTCGACGAAGTTGCGGGACAAAAACACCTTCTCAATAAAAATGCGCCGTTTCGGCGTATCATCGAAAGCGGACACCTACCGTCGCTCGTCTTTCACGGCCCTCCCGGTACAGGTAAAACCACCGTCGCCGAGATTGTCGCGAAGTCGGCAGGTAAGGAATTTTATCGCATAAATGCAACGGTTGCCTCGCTATCCGATATCAAGGATATCCTTTCGATGTCGCATACCATAACCGCATACGACGGCATAATCCTTTATATTGACGAAATTCAGTATTTCAATAAAAAACAACAGCAATCGCTTCTTGAATATGTCGAAGACGGTAGGGTGACGTTGATTAGTTCCACCACCGAAAACCCGTTCTTTTCGCTCTATCCCGCGCTTTTGTCGCGTTCGAGTGTGTTCGAATTCAAACCCGTCGATGCCGACGATATGTTGCCTGCATTAAGACGCGCGTTTGATATATTGAATAGGGACGAAAATTTGAGTAAAACCTGCGAAGACGAGGTTTTGCTCTCAATCGCAAAAGGTTGCGGCGGCGACGTGCGGAAGGCAATCGGTGCACTCGAAAACGTCTATTTCTCGTCTGATGACGAATTGTCGGTAGAACTTGCAAAACAACTTGCCGAACGTTCGGGAATCCGCTTCGACCGCGACGGTAACGAGCATTACGATTTGTTAAGCGCGTTCCAAAAATCAATCCGAGGTTCCGACCCCGATGCCGCTGTTTTCTACCTCGCGCGTATCTTGGAGGGCGGCGATTTGATTTCCGCCTGCCGAAGATTGATGGTAATCGCGTGTGAAGATGTCGGACTTGCATACCCGATGTGTATCCCGATAGTGAAAGCGTGTGTCGATATCGCAACCTCCGTCGGTCTGCCCGAAGCCTCGCTTCCGCTTTCCGATGCCGTTGTGCTGCTTGCCACCGCGCCTAAATCCAACTCGGCGCACGATGCCTATGCATTGGCGGTTGACGCGATAAATCAAGGCAGGGGAAGGGATATCCCGACCTACCTGCGCGATACCCACCGCCCCGATGCCGACACGGGATATAAATATCCTCACGTCTATCCCAACCACTACGTCGCGCAGCGATATCTGCCGAGCGATATCAAAGAGGGCGAGTTTTACCGCTTCGGCGATAATAAAACCGAACGCGCCGCTTATGAGTATTATAAACTTTTAAGAGGCATTAAGGATTAAGAAAAAAAGGGCAAACGCCCTTTTTCTTTTTTATTTGAATTTATAATAATACATTATAGTGAAAGCTCAGGTAATTGCGTTGCCGCGAACGTGATATATTTGCTTTCAACTTATATTTGGTGAAAACCTTTGTGTAGTTAAGTATGGCAATCTTGACAACTTGGTATCTGTGAAATATAATGGAAATGGCAAATAATCATTGTATTTGAATGGTAGGCAAGGGTGGTAAATGCGAATGAGGATATTATATATTTAGCGCATATCGTTGATGCTGTCTCAGGAGGTAATTATATGTATTACATTAGACACTATATAATAGAAAACTGTAAACATCATGAATTGAAAGCGGTTCTTGAAGAAAAATATAATATTTCTTGTTGTGTGAGCACATATCCTTTTTCAAATACAGATAATTATAAACTGATCTTTGATCTGCCCGAAAACCATCCTGATTTTGAAGAAATATTAACAATTATTCCCAATATAATATCAAACGAAGAATACAACAGATTATTAGAGGAATGTATAAGAACGCGCACTATTATGAGCGAAGAAATAACACAAATAGTACTTTATATTCCTGTTTATTCGGACGAAGAACTTTATAATGCCGAATGGGTTAGCGTAAGGTGTGCCAACAGCAAAATCGAAGATGATTTTAATGGGTATGAGAAATACTACTCTGATTGTAAAATTTGGGCGGAAAAACAAAATAGCTTCGCGTGGTGTCACAGGAGATTAAAAAGAGAACCCTTTCACATAAATCACGTTCCCAAATGGCGAAATAAGTCGTTTATGTCTTATCTGTATAGTGAAGCGGTTTTGTTTTGCAGTGCACGGGTGAAAAACATATTGGAAAAATCCGATTTTGCCGGCATCGAATTTCTGCCGGTATATAAAAAATCCGGTAATGAACCGTTAGACGATATTTATCAATTGAAAAGTAAGTTTGAGATTCCGAACGAAACTATTGCGGTTGAAAGTGATATGGATGTCATTGTTTGTGAGAACTGCGGAATGAAAAAACTCGCTTATAAACAAACACGTGGCAGATATGGGATTTTGAAAAACAGCATTTCAAAAGATATTGATTTCTATGAAACTTCGCCTATGTTTTTGGCTTCAAGTGACGAACCGTTTGAAGCTCATCACGATTTGATAATTTCACAACGACTGTATCGTTTTATTAAGGATAATCACATGGATACGGGCTTGTTTTTTGAAGTTATTGAAGAGCTGTAATAGCTAATCTCCCCACTTGCTCATTTGAACAAGTGGGGATTTTCTATAAATATGTCCTCGACGGCAAACGCAAAAAACAACAAAACCGCTGTTCAGTTTGATGAACAACGGTTTTGCGCATAACTTCGAACACGCGGTTTTTAGTGAAGTATCGGCTAACGCCGATGTGAAGTTATGCCTAAGGCATAATGAAGTTTTGTGCTGTCGCACAAAGTGAAGTTAAGTGCGCCACTCACTTCCGCAGAAACTTCACAGTCCGTAGGACAACTTCACTTGCGAAGCAAACTTCACGCGCCGAAAGGCGCACTTAGTTGAAAAAAGCACTTCTTTCGAAGTGCTTTTTTCTGGCTGTTACGAACCATTTAGATGCCAACTTAAAGTTGGTCTTTAAGTTGGTCTTTTGTGAAGTCAATAAGCCGTAAAAGTTCATCTTGTTTTTCACGAAGTTTGGGTATTAACTCTAAACCTCGTTTGTTCTTTTTAAGGAAATGATATAGGTCAAAGTATCTGTACCAAAGTCCGTATAGAAATCGTAATTCTTCTTGCAATTCTTCTCTATTCATATTACTGCCACCTTTCTTTTTGGTAACAGCAATTATATCCAAAAAAACTTAAAAGTCCAGAGAATTAGCGAATTAAAAAATTCACATAAAAATAGTAAAAATCTAAAATGTGTGATTATTTCATTGATGGGGGCACTATTTTTTAAACCACAAGGAATATACTGATTTCATGTTGTGCTGTTCACTTTACGATATAGCATTACCACGTTTTGGATGTTTGATATTCTTTTTTAAATACTGAATCACCATGATAGTAACGATAAGACACCCCAGAATGTTGCGCCATTAACAGCCCAACAATATGACACTCATTTATATATGGTAAGCAACCAAAAAAAGTAACACCATGAGAATGTGTTTTACCAAAAACGGCATCGTATATTTTTTTCTGTTGATTATTGTCGTAATACCCCTTGTTTCTATATGTCGATTGAAACTGCATAACGCTAGAAGAAAAGGGAATTCCACTATTAAGATCTGGTAATCCCATATGCTTAAAAAGGATGCTCTTTTTTTCTCCATTTTTTAAGACATACGATATGCCCTCTTGATTTACGGTGTATTCTTCAGGATTATTTTGTGATATTACTAATCTCGATAATTCTTTAATGTTTTGGCTTTGTTTGAACTTTAAATAGTGAGAAGTATAGACAGAAACAATTTCTGGGATGATAACATTAATCAACTTCTCATCATTCGCTTTTTTCTCTTTTTCCAATTTGCGCATTCTTATGCGGTAGCCTAAACCAAAGATTCCCATATTCTTTTCTCCTTTAAATAAAATGATTTACTTTGTTGTATTATGCGAATGACTAAATTAAAACAACAAAGTAAATACAAACAAAAGAAGCCTTGCGAATGCAAGGTTTCTTTTGTTACCCGGCATCTAAATAGACCGGAATACTTGGTGGGGGAAGGTGGATTCGAACCACCGAAGTCAGTGACAACAGATTTACAGTCTGCCCCCTTTGGCCGCTCGGGAATTCCCCCATATTATATTCGTTTTTGGAGCTGGTGAAGGGAGTCGAACCCCCAACCTACTGATTACAAATCAGTTGCTCTGCCATTGAGCTACACCAGCATCTCGCTCACGCCAGCGAGATGTAGTATAACACATAAACATCTCGTTGTCAATCCCTTATTTTGATTTTTTTTACTTTTTTCACAAACTATTGTTTTTTCAAAAAGCACCGCTTTCTCCAAAAAGAAAGCGGTGCTCAACCAACTATATTATCTTCTTTAAAATCGGGATTTGACGGATAATCCAAGCGAGTCCAAAAGAAACGACTAACGTTATTGTAAACTCAATCGGGATTTGCAAAAACGCCGATTCGAAATTGATATATTGACGTGCGAGCGGTTGAATTGCTGCGTGGATAGCGTAAATACCCAAACTGCATGAACAAAGCAAGTTTACAAAAGAATAAGCTTTTTTATCGCCGTAATTTTTGTTTTGGAATATTTCTTTAATAAATACGAACACACCGACTGCATAGAGAATTACGCCCAACCTGAAATTACCGCTTAAAGTGTAATATTCGCCTTTTATCATCGACAAAACGCAAGTGCCGAAGAACGTAACAAATACACCGATTCCGCCGAGAATTATAATGGTATTCTTGCGCTTGATTTCAAAAGTGCTCAAATACCAACCGAGTATAAAATACCCTGTGTGACCTAAAACATAACTGATTCCAAGATTGGATAGCAAAGAATTGAATATTTCAAAAGCGGGAGAGATTGCCGACAAATGTCCGATCATATTGGGGACAAGCGAGGCGAAAAGTAGGGAAAGAATCAAAAAATATTCAACATGTTTTTTGTTTTCCTTCTTAACCCACAAGCGTAAAAGCGGAACAATCAGGTAGAGCCCGATAATCATCGGAACAAACCACAAATGATATGGACCTTTAATAAAATCGGTCAAAATGCCCCAAATGTTGAGCGCACCGTTGAATATGAACTTGACACAGTAAAGAGCAGACCAAATGATGAAAAAGAATACCATTTTCATAATGTGCTTTTTAAGTTTTTGAGGGGTGGAAACGTAATCTTCGTTGAGCATAAGTGCGCCCGAAATCATCACGAATAACGGTACACCGATGCGAGCAAACGCTTCAAAGATGTTACTCGCCCAGAAGTTGGCGCTGTAAACATTATCGCTATAAATACCTTTTGAATGAAACATTACAACTATTATACACGCCATAGCGCGTAAAACGTCTAAATATAAAACCTTTGATTGTTTTGTCTTTTCCATAAAACAACCTCTGTTAATGTATTTTAGAGAATTATAACATAGATAAAATAAACTGTCAATAAATTTAATCTGTATTGAAAAATCAATTCAAATATGCTAAAATCAGAATATCACACAACGTTGAGGTGAAAAATATGATATTCAACAATGTAAAAGAAGACACATTATCGCTTCTCGGGTTCGGCGCGATGCGTTTGCCGACAAAACCCGACGGCAAGATTGACGAAGACCGTGTTCGCGAGATGGTGAAAATCGCGATGGATAACGGCGTTAATTATTTTGATACGGCGTATCCGTATCATAACGGCGAATCGGAACTTGTGATGGGCAGGGTGTTGAAGGACTACCCGCGTGAATCCTATCGCTTGGCGACCAAGTATCCCGGTCACCAAATTGTTAAGGAATATGACCCGAAAGCCGTTTTTGAAGATCAACTCAAAAAATGCGGTGTCGAATATTTCGACTATTATTTGTTGCATAACGTTTATGAAAACTCCTACGACGTATATACCGACGAACGCTGGGGAATACTCGATTACTTCCGTGAACAAAAACGGTTGGGAAAAATCAAACATCTCGGTTTTTCCACACACGGCGGATGCGAAGTTATCAAGAAGTTTTTGGATTACTGCGAAGGCGATATGGAGTTTTGCCAAATCCAATTAAACTACCTCGACTGGACTTTGCAAAACGCGAAAGCGAAATGCGAACTCCTCGCCGAATATGACGTTCCCGTTTGGGTTATGGAACCCGTGCGCGGAGGCAAACTCGCAAACCTCGACGAAAAGGACGCGAATGCGTTAAAATCGCTTCGAAACGACGAATCGGTCGCATCGTGGTGCTTCCGCTTCCTGCACACGATACCCAACGTTAAGATGATTTTAAGCGG
>JAGBUH010000199.1 GCA_017630915.1 Clostridia bacterium | reverse complement strand
TAACCTCTTTTTCTTTTGTGCCGTTGCAGGGCATAACGTCGCCATACGGGTCGATAAAGAACGTATCGAAACTCATATCGCAAGGCAAGAGGCGTTTTTGACCGAAAATATAGTTGATCAATCCGTGATTGAAATAGGCTCTGAACCATTTTTTCGGGCTGTTAGATTCGAGCAAACGGTTAATCAAATTCTCGAAATTTTGTGCAACCATCAATCTGTCGTGAATTATATTTGTCGTTTCAACGAAATAAAAACTGTTGTGAAGCGATGCGGTTGCAAACTCCATACCGAGTTCGTTAGAAATTTCATAAAGCGGCACAAGGTCGGGGGCGTTTTTATCCTGCACCGTCATGCCGAATCCAACGTCTTTCATGCCCATCTCGACAAGAGTTTTAAGTGTGGTATAACCTCTGTTATATCCGTCTTCCAAGCCTCTTATTTCGTTATTTGTCTGTTCAAGACCTTCGATAGAGATACGTATTCCGATATTAGGGAATTCCTTGCACAAATCAACGATTCTGTCGGTAAAGAACCCATTGGTCGAGATAACGATTCGATCGCTTTTTTTATAGAGTTCGCGCACTATATCCTTTAAATCTTCGCGAATAAAGGGTTCGCCACCCGTTATGTTCGTGAATGACATGAGCGGCAATTTTTTTATTGTTTCTATCGAAATTTCTTCTTCGGGTTTCGAAGGTACTTTATATCGGTTACACATGGTACATTTCGCGTTACAACGATATGTAACTATAACCGTTCCGTTAAGTTTCTGTGCCATTTTGATCTCACTTTTTTCTTAATGAATTTCGTTAAAAACTTTCATATACATTGAGCAAATATTTCCCCAATTAAACTTTTCACGAACACCGTTACAATCAAACCAAGACAAATCGTTCGTTTTAACCACGTCTTCAACAAGCGAAACAAATTCATCAGCGTTATTATAAGCGCGATAGCAGTTATCGAAATCGAATTTAAGATTATTCGCAAGTATTACCGGCGTTCCTGCCGTTATCGCTTCGATAATTACCAAGCTAAATGCCTCGTGAGTTGCCGTGAATACACAGCAAGAAGCCATATTATAATACTCGTTAAGTTGTTGACCGGGCGTCAATTCGCCAACGTACATTATCTGTTTTTCTATATCGTTTTCTTTTGCGTAATCATCGATTTTCTGTTTATATTCCGCATCGATTATACCGCCTGCATACATATAAACAACGCCGCGGTTGTTTTTTAAATAGTCTGCCAATGATTTAACCGTAAAGAGTTGATTTTTCCTTTCGCAAACCGAACCGACTTGGAAAATAACCTTTTTGCCGCTCAAACCGTATTTATCAAGCGATTTTTTAATTTTGTCTTCGCTCATCGGGAAATAACGTTCGGGGTTTACGCCGTTTATAACGCTATAAACTCTTTCCTTATCGACCGACAATTTATCTACAAAATGCTTTTTTGTGATATCGTTCAATACAAAAACAGCATCTGCATTTTTCACGCAAAATATCTCTTGAAAATATCTCTTATTAACCGTAGTTTCTATTTTCGACCATTCATCGTTCCAAACATAAGAATGAACCGTATAGGCAACAAAAGCCTTGTTAAGATACTGTTTCGGCATCAATTTGTAAAAGAAAAACAAATTATACTGATTGTGAAAATGCAAAACAACCTTTTCTTCTGCATTTTTCAATATTTTCTTTAATTTTCTTGCCAAAGCGACCGAATATATTACACGTTTGAGTTTATGCATGATACCCAAACTTACATCTTTTTTAGTGAAAACAGACGGAACTTTTACTTCGGCCAACGGCAAATCCAAATTTCTCGGTTCTGATGACTGAATATCAATAATCTCGACATCGTGCCCGTTTTTAATCAAAGCGCGTGTCAAATCTTCGACTACGATTTCTGTTGCTGCGCCCATTTGCGCAGGTATAGGCGTATATCCCGTGCCTATTTCGTAAATTTTCATTTCCTTGCCTCGTATATATTCATCAACTTTTCGTAATAGGTATCAGGCGTTTCAAAAACGACGTTACGACAATTATCGCTGTATTCTTGAACAAGATTATCGGTTTCAAGCAGATACCGTAATTTCTGTTCCAAATCGTCGGCATTTCCCGCTTCAAAAAGCAATCCCGTCTTGCCCACGTCAATTAGTTCGGGGATTCCGCCGATATTTGCACCGATTACGGGAGTCAATAAAGTTTGTGATTCCATCACCGAATAGGGACAGTTTTCATACATTTCTGACGGGCAGATACTGCACAACGCATTTTTTATCAGTTCTTTAAGTTCGTCGCCGGTTTTAAAGCCCACATATTCGACATTAGCGATGCCTACCATATCCTCAACCGCGCTTCCGTAACCCGCAAACACGAATTTCACATCAGACATACGTTTTGCAACTTCGAGCAAGGTATTCGTGCCCTTATCTTTCGACAGATGTCCGAATTCAAGAACGTAATTTCCCTTTTTATCGTTATCTACATTTTCATCACGTTCGATGAAGTTATGAATCACCGTTGTTTTAGACGAAAAGCGAGATTGCGAATCGAGTTTACTTTTCAAAAAATTCGACGGACAGAGGATAGCATCAACACAATCATACGCACGATTGAATTTCCAAAAATAAGCGTCTGTCATTGCCAAAAGGCTTTTCGCTCTTGAATTTTTAAGACATTTTGTCGTAAAGCAATGAGTGAAATTACCGTCTAAACATTTTTCGCAAACATTCAAATCATTATCAAACAGCCCGTGGCTTGGGCAAACAAGTTGATAATCATGCGCGGTATAAACGATTCTAACCGTTTTATTATTCTCTTTGCGATATTTGTCAATTTCAAGAATAATGCTCGGTGTTAAGTGAAATTGTATATTATTCAAATGGACAACATCGGGAGAAAAATCATCAAGCACTTTGCGTATTTTCTTACGTGCCTCTCTTGAATACACAATCCTCAACGGTGCAAAAAGATTCTTTGACACACCTTTATTAAAATCCATGTCCGATACGTTCGAACCCACATTATTCCCTACGGTATTCTTTTCATTATCAAGTCCGAAATACTGTACTTCATGCCCATGTTTTTCTAAAACATTGCCCAATTTAAAAATATAAGTTTCCGATCCCCCTTTGGGATAAAGAAACTTATTGACCAACAGGATCTTCATTTGTTTTTTCGTTCACTCCGTATAATTCAAGTGTTTTGTGAACAATATCGTCCCAGTTATATTTATTGCAAATAAATTCTGCGGACTGATTCTTATATTCATAAACTTTTTCGGGATAATCGCAGAGGTATTGAATTTTTTCTTTTAAATCCTTCACATTTCCCTTTTCGAAGGAAACACCCTTATCTTCGACAACCTCAACACATTCGGCAATATTCGAAGTCAAGCAACAGTTCCCATAACTCATTGCTTCGAGCAAACTCATCGGCATTCCTTCAAGGTCGGACGGAAGCACATATACATAAGCGTTACTATAAAGTTCTTCTAAAAGTTTTCCCTCAACAAAACCTGTGAAAATTATTCTCTCGTCGCCCTTTGCCATTTCGCGAACTTCACGTTCGAATTCATCTGTATCAGACGAACCACCTGCTATAACAAGTCGTTTATCGGTATTAGTTTGCTTGAATGCATCAATAAGATATGTAATGCCTTTTTCAGGCACAATGCGACCGAGATAAAGAATATAAGAATCTTTTATTAAACCGTAATTCTTATTTATCAGATCGGCTTCAATTCCAACCGAACGTTCTATACCGTTGGGAATAAAAACAGTTTCGCGGTTATATTCCCTTTTAAAATAATCCTGCACATTTTTGCTTAAAACAATTATATCATCGGCGAATTTCACGGCACATTTCTCGCCAAAAAGGATATATTTTAATGCAAATTTGCCCCATTTTGCACGTTTATGGTCCAATCCGTGCACAGTTGCAATACACTTTTTACCAAAAAGTTTGGGCAACCACATCATCGCGCAAGGCCCCTCTGCATGAAAATGAACCGCATCATATTTCCCAAACGCAGCACAAACTGCGGCAGAAACAGATGCGGTCATTGCAGAAATTCCACGTTTATCAACCGTAAAAACTGATTTTAAACGAACGCCGTTATATTCCTTTAACTGCTTTGCATCAAATTCAGAACCGCTTACATGGTGTCCTTTTCTGTTATAGCAGGTGACAAAATGTCCCTTATCAGCCATGCGTACTGCTAATTCGGTGACTACAATTTCAATACCGCCTTCACGCGAGGGGATACGTTTATGACCAAGCATGGCGATACGAAGTTTCGAGTTGTCAGAACGAAACATCAAACTCCCTCCATTCCGAAGACCGCACCAATAGTCTTAAACAAGATAACAATATCGGTTTTGAAACTGCGCTCATTGATATACTTAATATCTAATTCAAGCCATTCTTGGAAAGTAAGTGAATTTCTTTTGGGTTGTATCTGCCAATAGCATGTAATTCCGGGTATTACCGAAAGACGTACGCGTTCTTTCGTACCATATTCCTCAACCTCTCTTGGAAGAGGCGGGCGAGGCCCCACCAAACTCATATCGCCCTTGACAACATTTATCAATTGAGGTAATTCATCTATACCTGCTTTACGAATGAAACGGCCGAATCTTGTAATGCGAGGATCGCATTCTATTTTGAACGCAGGCCCGTCCATTTCGTTATCATTCAAAAGCGCACCTAACATATTTTCGGCATCGGGAACCATAGAACGAAATTTATAAAACCTAAATTCCTTCCCATCTTTTCCCACACGCTTTTGAACATATAACGGCGATGCGCCGGGACTGTCGATCACAACAATCAATGCAATAATTAAACATGGGATACACAATATAACAAGTCCGATTATCGAACATATTATGTCGAAAAGGCGCTTTATTTTCTCATAAGTTTCGATTTTTAAACATCCGTTACTAATAACAAACGCCTCCGAATTCATTTATAATATGCGTTTATTCTTCCTTAACGCGACAAAATGTTTCGATTACTGTTTTAAGAAGTGCATCTTCATCGGGATAAAATTCCATAAACTTTTCACCGACAAGAGCGTTACCCTCGATGGTAACAATCCCTTTGAAATCATATTCGGTTAATTTCTCAAATAAAGTTTGCAAAGCGGTAACCGAACAATCCGAAACCATATACTCGGATATTTTTATAGCGGATTTGGCAACAAACTCTTCGTCATTTTCAGCTTTTTGCAAAGTTTTTGCAAGCAAAGCATCAACATATTGTTTTTGCCGTTTCATTCTGTTTTGGTTGGTGCTGTCGTCCATGCCGTAGCGCGTACGAACATAACGAAGCGCCTGTTCGCCTTGCAAAGTTACGGTTTCGCCCTTAACCAAGGCGTCGTCGATTCCGGTAAAATCATCTAAAACCTCGACCTCGACACCATCAACCAAATCATTTATAACAGCGACAGAATCCATAGTCAGCGAAAGGTAATGCTTGATTTTCACGCCCGACAAAAGCGCTGACACAGCATCGGCGGTATTACGGCAACTAACCTTGTTGCCGTTTCCGTATGTATGCGCCAAAGCGATTTGTTGAGTCTTTACCGCTATCTTTTCGCCCGCCACACCAAGTATATTCGTTTCGGTCATAGTATCACGGTTAATCTGTATAGCGGAGCAAGTCTTTTCATCATTGTTAATGACAAACAACATCAAAAAATCGGCTTGCTGATTATTCTTATAGGCACTATCATCAATTTCGGTATCGAATATATCCAAACCTAAAACCAAAAAAGTTTCGATATTATCCTTAAAAACATATTCCTTGCCGTCATATTCGATAACATCAGACGATTTATCAATATTCTGTTCAGGGAATCGGGCATGTCTTCGTTCCCAGATATTTGCAAACAACAATATCGCAGACAGGAGGAACACAATTACCAAAATGACAGCAGTTATCTTCAATCTTTTTTCAGAGCCCACTGCCTTGCCCATAATATCCTACCCCTTATTGATTTTCTTCGCTCTTTTTGAGTTTAAGAGCGACAACAACCAAAGCAACGGCAGAAACAGCCATTAAAGCGACATAAATCCACCAACTGAAATAGTCTCCGGTTTGAGGACCGCTTCCCGAACTCGAGCCGCCTTCTTCTGCGGTATTCAAAACGATAGCGAAAGAACCGATTTTATCGGTTGTGAATACAAGATAACCATTTTCGTCGATTTTAGCATTGTCGATCAATGTCCATTTTTCGCCATCAAAGTGCATTAAGCCGATAAATTTATCGAGACCTTCGCTGTCAAGTTTGATCTTGAAACCATCGTGGCCGTCATGGGTATCGCAATCAGAAAAATCAACGTCAAACAAATCGCTAACCGAAAGGTCGCCACCCTTGATGCCCTTATCGTTTGCAAGCTTCTTTAAATCTTCGTTCAAATCAGTAAGGTCTTTTGTGTTGACAATAACATCACGTGCCGCTTCCAACTGATTGCGCGAAGCATCATCCAATTTTTCGCGATCACCAAACGGAGTGACAATAAGTTCTGCATCACAATCTTCTGTCACAGGGTCCCAACCGATCAATTCAGGATTTTCATTTGCCGAAGGACTGCTGATGAAGTTATTCGGTGCGGCAAAAGCGGTAACACCCATAGCGACAACCATCAAAAAAGTCATAACATGTGTGAGTAATTTTTTCATTTGTTTCATATCCTTTCAGATAAATGATTTATGAATTTATTTTTTTATCAAAAAATGATTCAATAAAAGAGCAATATTCTTCAAAAAAATCGGAATCGTGCTTCTTTTTTATTATTTCGTATGCTTTTGCAATATGCGGCGGACGATATACAGAACCGTGACAATCGGAACCTATAAACTGAATTTCACCGTTTTTAAACATCGAACATGCTTTGTGCTTTGTGAAAAATCCTGTAAAGAAGTTCGCATTGGTTTGAATAAGTACACCGTTTTCACGTAACCGTTTAATTGTTGATTTATTTTGAAATCCAATATAACGCTCTATATGTGCGATTACCACAGTTATATTTTTCAAACAAGAAAGTTCGAGTAATTCTTTGATTTCAAATTCGGTCCATCTTGCGAAAGGCATTTCCAACAAAAGCAAATTGCTTTTTTCGATGCAGAGTTGATTTAGATTTTCTAAACGACTTATTCCCTCATAATACTTAACTTCCGCGCCCAGCAATATTTCAATATTGCTTAATTTAAGTTTTGAGCGCAATTTGTTATACGCTGTATTTCGTTTTTCAATAAACTCCGAAATTCCGATACGGTTAGCATAAAAATGAGGTGTTGCTACTATCGTTTTCACGTTTTGTTTAGCAAGTAGCTCAACCATTTTTATACTTTCTTCTATACTTTTGCTTCCGTCATCTATTTGGGGTAAAATATGAGTATGAAAATCAATCAAACCGTTCATGCTTCACGCGTTTGGTCATTATAGTAATTCGAATACTTTTTATACTTACCGTAATAACGTTTATCGCCTTTGGATTCATTCATTACACAGCCAAGTATGTTTACGTTAGAAAGTTGCAATTGACGAAGACTGTTTTCGAGTTCTTTCTTTTCGGTATAATCCTCACGAACAACAACGATCATACCCGTCAAAAGCGGAGAAATTGCAAGTGCGTCAGAAACGAGGTTAACCGGAGGTAAGTCCACAATTATATAGTCGAATTTTTCCGCCAAAACCTTTAATGTAGAAGCCATTCTTCTTGAACCCAACAATTCAGACGGGTTAGGAGGAAGAACGCCCGAAGGTAATATATACCAATTATCCAAAACTCTTGCTTTCAAAACGCCGGTTTGTCCTGCTTCGGGGCCGACAAGAATATCGGTAAGTCCGGGGGATGATTCGATGCTCATCTTTTTCGCAATACTAGGAATTCTAAGGTCGCCGTCGATAAGCAAGACGCGCTTTCCGCTTTCAGCTATTACATACGAAAGATTGATAGCGGTAGTGCTCTTGCCCTCGCCACGCATCGAACTTGTAACACCAATGATAGGACATTTCACATCTTCGGGGATAGTAAAATTAAGATTTGCACGAAGAAGTTTATATTGTTCAGTTGCAGTAAAACCCAGGTTTTTATGCAAGGTTTTTTTGCTGTCAGCCATAGAAAATGAAGCCGATTTTGAATGTTTATTGAATTTCATTTTCGTCACCCTCGCTTTTATTTATTAACCTTTGGTCTTTTTACATAGTATCCGTACGTCGAGCCGTCATCTCCGCCCAACAGATAAGGAACTTTTGCCAAAATGGGATAATTATAGTTTTGAAGAATATAGTCATCATCGTGAACAGTGTCATCTAACAATGCAAAGACAACAAGTATCAATGCCGAAAGAAGTGCACCGAGGACAAATCCCACAACGGTGAATTTCGTCGCGCTGGGGGAAATTTTCTTATCGTCGACTATACCAACGTCAACGACTTCCATAGAAGATCCTTCGATGATTTCCGAAATTCTCGCAGGAAGAACTTCTGCGATACAATTAACGATAGTCGCCGCTTCATAAGGATCGGTAGAGGTCACTGTGATTTTCAAAACTTCGGTTTCATTAACCGTCGTTGCAGAAATCATTTTATCTAACTCTTCATACGTATAAGATACTCCGCTTTTTTCGATAACTTGGTTTAACGAAGTACGGTTTTTTAAAATAACGATATAAGTTTTCGCAAGGCTTTGCGCAGCGGTAAGTTCAGACGGGCTTATACTCAAAGTGCCGCTACCGAGAGAAAGCGAACTGTTATTTACATAAAGCATTATCGAAGAGGAATACTTGGGCGCAACTATAAATGCAGCAACCGAAAAACCGATTGCGGCACAAAGGAAAGCCGATATAATTATCACCCATACCTTTTTCCACAAAGTTTTTGCGATGTGCAACAAATCAATAGTGTAATAATCGCCGTTATTTTTTTCAACTTTATTCATTTTTACACCTTCTCTGTACCTTGAAGTTATTATTTTTCAAAGCCTATCAATTCATCATCCAAATATGTCTTGTTTATGAACAAACAATTACCGCATACCGATAGCATTATATTTTATATTATAACACATCAAATTAAAAATGCAACACAATTTTGCAACAAACAGCACTCTTTTTAAACATTTTTTGAATATTTTTCGTACCGTTTAATGCAAAAAGAACCCCGACATCGGGGTTCTTCTACTGTGTTAATATAAATAGCCTTGTCTATACAACAATTCTGCGCCGAGAACCGCGCCGCCTGCCGCACCGCGAAGAGTATTATGGGAAAGGCAAACAAATTTATAATCGAAAATAGTGTCTTCACGAAGTCTGCCGATAGAAATACCCATGCCGCCGTAAAGGTCGCGATCAAGACCGGTTTGAGGACGGTTATCTTCTTCAAAATAGGTCAAAAACTTTTCGGGAGCATGCGGAAGTTCCAAACGTTGTGCTTCACCAACATACGCGTCCCAATCCGCCTTAATCTGTTCGATAGAGGGTTTGTTTTCGAAACTTACCGAAACTGCTGCAAGGTGACCGTCTGCAACCGGCACTCTGATACATTGTGCAGAAATAAGCGGAGTTGTCGCATTTACGATAACGTCACCTTCAATTTTACCCCATACTTTAAGCGGTTCCTTTTCGCTTTTTTCTTCTTCGCCTCCGATATAGGGAATAACGTTATCAACCATTTCGGGCCATGTATCAAAAGTCTTACCTGCGCCCGAAATTGCTTGGAACGTCGTTACGTTTACTGCTTTGATGCCGTACTTGCGAAGCGGTTCGAGAGCAGGAACGTAACTTTGGATAGAGCAATTGGGTTTTACGGAAATAAAGCCTTTTTTAGTGCCGAGGCGTTTCTTTTGTGCTTCGATAATCGCGCTGTGAGCATAGTTTATTTCAGGGATAAGCATCGGAACGTCGGGTGTACCTCTGTGAGCCGAGTTATTGGAGATAACGGGAATTTCCGCTTTGGCGTATGCTTCTTCAACAGCTTTGATTTGGTCTTTCGGCATATTAACCGCACAGAAAACAAAATCAACGTATTTCTTAACAGTTTCAATATCTTCGGAATTAAGCACTTCCATAGCCGCAACTTTTTCCGAAAGCGGAGTTTTCATCTTCCAACGGCCTTTTACTGCTTCGCCGTAGGTTTTACCCGCGGAGGAGGGGCTTGCAACAAGTGCGGAAAGTTCGAAATAAGGGTGGTCTTCGATGAGTGTGATGAATCTTTGACCGACCATACCGGTCGCGCCGATGATTCCTGCTCTTAATTTATTCATACTATACCTCTAACACATTAAAATAGATCTTTATAAATACCGGGGATACTGCCTTCGATAACCGTTGCGCCGAGCATTTTTTTATAAAAATCGACAGGTCCTGCGCTTCCGATAATTGCGTATCCGTAGCCTTCATCGCGCATCGCCTCCATGCATCTGAACAACAATGCTTTGCCAATACCTCTTCCGCGCTGTGTTTCATCAACGCCGGTAGGACCGAAGAAATCGCGGTATGTGCAGTCATATCCTGCAAAACCAAGCATTTTCTTTTCATTTACATCGTATGCGATAAAGCAACTTACGGGGAATTTTGTAAAAGCGGCAGAAATTTCATCCGCCCAGCCATCATGAAAATGTTGACGCACCCATTCAACAACTTTGGTCTTATTGGGCGTCATGGGACGCATGATTTTAATACCTTGCTCTTCAAGTTTTTTATAAATTGCACTGCTGTCGGGCAAATCGTAAAGTTTAACGAGCATATCGGGCATAACATATACCTCCAAATATTTATTAAGGGCTGCCGCGATAATCACAGCAGCCCATCAAAAACTGTCGCGTTAGGCGAAAAGATGAACTTTTGCCTTTAACTTATTTGTCTTCTTTTTTCTCAACGTAGGTAATCTTCATTGTCGAGAATTTCTTTTGCAATTCTTCGATTGCTTCAACATCGTTCGCGGCCTTTGTACCAACTATATTGAGGTCAAGGCTTGTGGTTGTCGGGAAATCGTTAAGAGCTTCGATAGATTCGAGATCGGCGTTACCACTGAGGTCGAGAGACTTCAAGTCGGTGAGTTTGCCGATTGCCTTGATATCGGTAATCTTGTTATTAGCAAGGTTAAGGCTGGTAATAGTGGTTGCCTTTTCGAGTGCAGAAACGTCGGTAATAGCGTTGCCCGAAAGGTCAACTGTAGTGAGCGCCTTACCGGTATCAATCTTGGAAATATCGGTAATTGCGTTATTGTTAAGGTTGATTGCAGTGAGTTTTTCGCAATCGGTCATATCAGGAACTGCGGTGAGC
>JAGBUH010000198.1 GCA_017630915.1 Clostridia bacterium | reverse complement strand
CCCTCAAAACGCTTACACTATCGATAACTATAAGAGAAACGTTAACTATTCCAACGTTTATGAAGCAATCGCTGAAAAAGCAGGCGAATCCTGGGAACAACTCGGTTTTGACGTTGAATATCGTGGTCTTAACCCCGACGAATATCTTGTAGCTCTTAAAACAAGAGATTTCGAAGTTATCGGCGTTAACGTACTCAGCGGTTCGGTTGACGCGTTCAGTTACCTTGCGCCTTTCGCTAAGGAATACAGCGGCACAGGCATCGTTGCAGACGAAGGCAGCGCGGCTGTTGAAGAACTCTTTAACCCTCATTACTCCAACATTGACGACGCTGATTACAGCAAACTCATCAACGATGCGCTCAACGCTGCTACTCGCGATGAAAGAGCAAGCATTCTCCACCAAGCAGAAAGCAAGCTTGTTGAACTCTGCCCCGCAACAATGGTATTCTGGTATAGCAGAAGCTTCGTTGCCAACGATAAGAAAATCAGCGGTTACGAAACCGACAGCAGATTCGGTTATGTTGACTTCGGCAAACTTGAACTTAAAAAGTGGCGCGACGTTAACGCAAAAGAAGATGCTGAAATGGCAGCAAGAGAAGGCAAGTAAAAATTAAAAGTTAAAAGTGCCGTTAAACAAACGGCACTTTTCTTATTACTTATATAATTTGTAAAATCAACGCAGCAGAAAGCAAAACAACTCCCAAATTAAATTCAGACAAAACAACCGACACAGAGCAAAAGGTAACAAATATCATTTTCGAACATACCGAAACGGCAGAGCAGATTCGCTCTGCCGAATTTTTTTGTTTGTGCGACAAATAGCAATAAAGCGCTTTGCCGCCGTCGAGTTTATGTACGGGGAGAAGGTTGATTATCCCAAAAACGCAATTAACCAAAAGGGCGAAAAGCGATATTACCGAGCCGGCTTTTATGAACCAAACCGCGCAAACAAAAGCACAAAACAGAGATGCCAACGGACCGCAAAGCGCGATTTTAAATTCGTGTATGTCGGGTATCCCCTCGGGCACAACAATAACCGCCCCCATAGGCAAAATATCGATTCGCCTTATTCGGTACCCTAACATATAAACGGCGGTTATATGACCGATTTCGTGCATCGTTGCCGAAAACAGCATAATAAAAAACGGAAGCACTCCTTCAAGCCACATCATAACAATCAAAATCGGCATAGCGAAAACCGAAACACGCATTCGCAAACGAGGAAAGAGAATAAACATATCTATACCCAACCGTTCAATAGATTAAATAATCCTTTTATTCCGACTTCGCTTCCGCCGGCAAATACAGCCAAACTCCTATCGGGAATTAAAAACAGCAACGATGCCGAAGCGCATAGCAAAAGCGCAAATAAAAAAGTGCACTTATCTTTTTTGCTTTTCAAAGATAAAAAAGGTTTTTTCAAAAAATTTTCACCGCCTTATCGGTTACGACAAAATATCCCAAGCCCATTCGATTATAATTCAAATAGTATGAAGAAACCGAAAAGACGGGTGTTTTTATGTATGCCGAAACGGCTGTTATTTATTCCGATTTGCTTTTTGTTATAAATTTCGCGCTTGACTATCTTTGCCTTTTTATTGCAGGGAGCGTACTTAATTGCGGAGGAAAAACCAAGCGTCTGTTGATTGCTTCGGCATCGGGCGGTCTTTATTCGTTTTTGCCGTATATCTTTGAGCTGACGGTTTTTGTTTCTCTGCCGTTACATATACTTACGGCATGTTTATTGTGTTTTATTGCATACGGTAAACGCGATACAAAGAAGTTCTTTCTGCTTGTCGGTACGTTCATAGTCACTTCCGCTTTAATCGGTGGGTTGGTAACCGCAATT
>JAGBUH010000197.1 GCA_017630915.1 Clostridia bacterium | reverse complement strand
ACCCCATCGAAGATTTAACAGAAGGTTATTATGTTCTTGTTAAATTCGCGTCCTCGCCCGAATTCCCGAGCGAACTCAGCAGAATTTACAACATTACCGACGGTATTCTTCGTTCACTCATCGTCAAGTGCGAAGCATGACGAAATCATCCGCTGAAAAGTGAGGTAGTAAAATGGCATTTAACAGAGTAATCCTTGTTGGCAATCTTGTTGCCGACCCTGAATTAAAGACTACTCCCAACGGCATATCTGTTATCAGATTCCGTATAGCCGTAAACAGAAGATTCACACGTGCAGGTGAACAACCTCAAACCGATTTCTTCGATATCACGGCTTGGAGACAAACCGCTGAGTTTGTTGCCCGTTTTTTCACAAAAGGCAGACCTATTCTCATTTCCGGTACTTTGCAAAATCGCAACTGGACCGACAACAACAACGTTAAACATTACAGTGTTGAAATTGTTGCTGACGAGGTTACATTTGTAGATCGCAAAACCGAAGGTATGAACGGTCAACCTTCCATGCCTTCCGCTCCTACTTACAGCACACCTACGGCAGATTCGGGTTTTGAGGATCTTTCCGCAGACGACGAATTGCCCTTCTAATATTTTATTTAAAGGAGGAACATCATGGATAACGAACAAATCGTTGCAACCGAAGAAGTTGCTGCTCCCGCTGAACAAAGCGAAGCAAGAGAAAATAGAGAACCTCGCGAACAACGCGAAGCAAGACCTGCTTTCCGCAACAAGAGAAGAAAGAAAGTTTGCGCTTACTGTGCAGATAAGGTAGATTATCTCGATTATAAGGATACCTTGCGCATGAAGAAGAATCTCTCTGAGCGCTACAAAATTCTTCCTCGCAGAGTGACCGGCACTTGTGCTCGTCACCAAAGACAGCTCACCATCGCTGTTAAGAGAGCAAGACACTTGGCTCTTATTCCCTATATCACCGACTAATAATTGCGATTAGTAATTACGTGGGCAATCCAAACGATTGCCCACGTTTTTTCGAGGTATATATGCTTGACACAATAAAAGCGATTTTGAATAATGAATGTATTACGCGAGTGGGTATGATCGATTTGAAAGATTGTGACATAATCAATCAAAGAATTTTGCCCGAGGGAGTTAAGAGTGCTATTATCTTTTGTCTTCCCTATCGTTCGGTTATCGAAAATACGACCGACGGCTTTTCGGAATATGCCCGTATTTACGATTACCATAAATTCAGTTCAGAACTCTACAACCGTATACTTAATGAGATGAATACGAAAACCGGATATACCTTTTACGGCTTTTGCGACCATTCGCCCATTAACGAAAAACTCGCGGCCGCCAAATGCGGTTTAGGTGTTATTGGCAGAAATTCGCTTTTTATTGACGATGTTTATGGCAGTTTTGTTTTTTTGGGAAGCGTTCTAACAGATGCCGAAATTGACTCAAACGCATGTGAAATCATTCAATGCATAAACTGCGGCAAATGCGTTTCCGCTTGTCCAAATGGCGCAATAACCGAACACGGTATCGACAGAACAAAATGCCTTTCCGCAATTTCTCAAAAGAAAAATAAATCCGACGAAGAAAAAGAAACATTAAAACGACACAACATTGTTTGGGGTTGCGACATTTGTCAAAGTGTGTGTCCCTATAACCAAAAAGCCAAAATTTTGCCCATTCCCTATTTTAAAAAAACAAGGATATCCTTTATAGATAAACCTTTTATTGAAAAAATGACCGTCGAAGAATTTAACAAGTATGCATTTTCTTATAAAGGAAGAAAAATCGTTCTTGATAACATAGATTTTATATAACGACTCACTTGACTATATTTCCTATAAATGTTATAATCATTTCATCCTAATAGTTTTGGAGGATATTATGAACGTAAATGAACAAATAAAACAAATCGCGCAAAGAATCACATATCTCCGTGATGCGTTGGATATGACCGCTGAAGATGTTGCTAAGACGATAAATATTCCGCTTGATGAATACCTTGAATACGAAAACGGAGAAACCGATATTCCGATAAGCGTCATTTATTCGACCGCAGCAGCGCTCGGTGTTGACCCCACCGAACTCATGCTCGGCGAAGCTCCCAGAATGGCTGAATATTGCGTAACCAGAAAGAATGCCGGTGTTATGATCGAACGTTACCCCGGTTACTCTTTCGAAGCACTTGCTCACAATTTTATCGGTCGTGACAAAGAACCTATGATTGTTACTCTTTCCTCTTCCGATAAAAAATCCGCTTTGGTGTCTCACTCGGGTCAGGAATTTAACTACGTTCTCGAAGGTAAAATCGGCGTCACCCTCGGACATCAGACTTTTATCCTCTCCGCCGGTGATTCTATTTATTTCCTTCCCACAATTCCCCACGGACAGTTTGCAATTGACGGCACTGCTAAATTCTTAACTATAATTGACAAAGAAAATGGATAATTTCAAAAAGAAAAAACAATACGGGCAGAATTTCTTAACAAACTCGGCTATACCGAAAAGAATTGCCTCTGAAAGTGGCATTACTTCGGAAGATGGCGTTATCGAGATTGGTCCCGGTTTTGGTATCCTCACGCGCGAATTGAGCGCAATTGCCGATAAAGTCGTCGCTATTGAGATTGATACCGAACTTATGGATATTCTCCCTGAAAAACTTAAAGATTGCGATAACGTAAAGGTAATTAACGCAGATATTTTAAAAACAGATGTCAAGAAATTGATTGATGAAGAATTTCCCAACAAAAGCATTTGCGTTTGTGCTAACCTCCCCTATTATATAACAACTGACATCGTTATGTCGCTTCTTGAAGGCGAATACGGTTTTCGAACTATTACCGTAATGGTGCAAAAAGAAGTTGCAGAACGCTTTTGTGCAAAGGAAGGAAGCGACGGTTACGGCGCAATAACCGCTTCGATCAGTTATTATGCATCGGTAAAGCGCTTATTCACCGTCAAGGCGGGTTCATTTGACCCGAAGCCAAAGGTTGATAGCGCGGTTATACGGTTTGATTTATTTGACACACCGCCCGTAACTCCTATCGATAAAAAGACACTCTTTGACGTTATCAAAGCCGCCTTTTCGCAAAGACGTAAAACCCTTGCAAACTCTTTAAACTCCTATTTCGGAAGTATCATTTCCAAACCACAGATTTCCGAAATCATAAGCAACGCAGGATTTACTGAAAATGTGCGTGGCGAAGAGTTGGATATATATGGTTTTTCTAAAATTGCAGATTTGATTTACACAACAAAAATTCATTTATAAAAATTCATATGGCATTAAAAAGAATCCTTGACAAACTCTCAAATTTGTCAAGGATTTTCCTTTTAAAATTTTAACAATCGTTCTAATTCGACTGATAATTTTCTTTTCATATTATCCAATTCTTTATCAGATGGAATATTTATATCACTATACATTTTTTCTTTCGGATACCACCAAACAGGACCTTTCCCATTATTACCATAATTTTCTAAATCACCTTTAATTCTTGGAAATAAATGCCAATGAAGATGCGCATCACCATTTCCTAATAATTCATAGTTTATTTTCTCCGCACCAAACGCATTTTTTACGGCTTCTGCAACAATGGTCATTTCTTCTAAATACTTTAATTTCGTATTGTAATCCAATTCGAACAGTTCGGATTTATGTTCTTTATATAAAAACAGTGTGTAACCCTTAAAATGCTGATTATCACCAATAACAACATATCCTGTTTCCAATTCTTTAACAAACCAATGATTATTATTGGTCTTTATGCTGTTTATTCTCTCACAAATTAAACACATATATTAACCTCATAGTCTGACAAGCAAAGCAAACGCTCAATTTTTTAACTTTGATTTATTAACAAAAACAAAGCTAATTATCAGCTCAAAATAAACCGCCCAACTTTTAAAAATAAAGTTGGGCAAGTTTTATTCGTAATCCACTTTTGCGCGCTTCCATTTGACAATCTTATCATAAATAAAGATAGCCAAAATAATTACAATTAGTACTGCACAAACAATATACACCGAATTGTTGCTGCTTTCCTCGGTTATCGTTGCACCCAAAGCCGTCCATTTATCCGCCATATAACCTTTTGTTTCATCAGGAAGGTTTGCAAACGCATCCGTCGGAACTTGTTCCGCAGATTCATAAAGAATATTGTATGCATCGGGATGCAATTCTTCAAGAAACGCGATATAGTCTTCATTTTCAACAACTGCGGTATTGGGAGAAGCATAATACATATACTCTGCATTCGCCCTCGCGATTTCAGGGTCCATAAGGAAGTTAATGTATAATTCTGCTGCGTCTTTATTAACCGAGTTCTTCAAAATGCATATTGCATCAATAAATTGGTTAGTACCTTCTTCAGGATAATAAAACGCAAGGTCTTCATTATTGCCGTACATGGTGAAGAAGTCGCCGGCATAATACGGTGCAACCGCCGCTTCGCCGCTTTCCATCTTGTTAAATACTTCATCCATTACATAACTTTGAAGAATCTCTTTTTGCTCAGCAAGTGCATTATACGCTTTATCCCAAACAGCTGTATCGGTACTGTTTATATCAAGTCCTTGATAAAACTGCGCTATGGCGAATGCATCGCGCGAGTTGTTGAAATTAAGGATTTTACCTTTATATTTTTCATCCCACATCAAAGACCAACTTTTCGGTTCGCCTTCGACCATTGTGGTATTATAAATAACACCAACCATACCAACGTTATAAGGAACGCTGTATTTATTTTCAGGGTCATATGCGGTGTTTTTATAACGTTCATCAATATATTTATAGTTAGGTATATTCGAAAAATCGAGTTCAGCAAGTCTGTCTTCGGCAATAAGCCTGCCAATCATGTAGTCCGACGGTATGATAACGTCATAATCGGCACCGCCGCCTGCTAATTTGGCATACAAACTTTCGTTAGAATCATAGTTGTCATAAACGATTCTAATACCGGTAAGTTTTTCAAATTCCTCATTAACGTTAATCGAACCCTCTGAACCGTCGGATATATAATATCCCCAGTTGTATACGCTTAACTCAACACCCTCAAATTTGGAATAATCAAATTGAGTGGTTGTTTCGGCATATTCAATTTCAATCGTTTCATCTTCTTGATAACAACCGCTAAATAAAGCTGTTATCACAATCAAAACGAGCGCAAAGGAACAAAATCTTTTCAATTCGTTATCTTCCTTTTGTTTTTAGTTTTTTATCGGATTTATCTCTACCGACAAAGTTAATTAAAATAAGAAGCACAAGAACCGCAACAACAATAATCGTATTTGCAGCATACAACGTAGGACGAACGCCTTTCTTAACCGCAGAATAGATGTATATCGGCAAGGTTTCAAATCCCGTACCCTTAACGAAATAACTTATAACAAAGTCGTCAAGTGACAAAGTGAACGCCATAAGCATACCCGAAACCACACCGGGCAATATACAGGGCAATTCAACCTTTAAAAAAGACATCAAAGGTGTACAGCCCAAGTCCATAGCTGCTTCTGGCAAATGCTTATCCATTTGCTTGATTTTAGGCAAAATGGAAAGGATTACATAAGGCAAACTAAACGTGATATGTGCAATCAACATTGTCCAAAAGTTGAGAGACGAAGACAAGCCAATAAGAGTGCCTGCAAATACAAACAAGAGCATCATCGAAACACCGGTTACAATATCAGGATTCATCATAGGGATATTTGTAACCGATAGCAAACTTTTTCGTAAATATTTGCTTTTCATTCTGCTGATACCAACAGCGGCAGCAGTTCCCAAAACACCCGAAAACGCCGCAGTAACAACAGCAAGAATTAGGGTATTCTTAAAGGCATCAATAACCTTTGAATTATTAAATGCTTCGTGATAGAACCTTAACGAAAAACCGGTAAATTCGCTCAAACTGTTACTTGAATTAAATGAAAATATAATCATCACAATAACAGGAGCGTACAAAAGGAGGAAAATCAAGCATATATAAATCTTCGAAAGAATTTTCACAGTAACATACCTCCCCCTTCTTCGTCGTCCGAAAACTTATTAACAATAGCGATAGACAACATAATAATTATCATTAGCACAAAGGAAATAGCACTACCAAAATTCCAGTTTTCGCTATATAAGAAAGAGTCTTCTATGACTTCGCCGATCAAACGGTTATCTGTTCCGCCAAGCTTTTTAGAGATATAGAAGGTACTGATTGCAGGAACAAACACCATAGTTATTCCCGAAACTATACCGCTCTTGGAAAGCGGAAGAATAACTTTCGTTATAACTTTAAACTTGTTGCAACCAAGGTCTTGCGATGCTTCAATAACGTTTTTATCGAGCTTTGATATAACGGTATGAATCGGCAAAACCATAAAGGGCAAATAGTTATACACCATACCGAGTATAACCGCAAAAGGTGTGTTAATCATGTGGATAGGATTATCTAATAAACCGAGTGCGGTATTGATAACGCCTGTATCCTCAATAAGATTGCCTAACGAATATGTTCTAATAACAAGATTAGTCCACATTGGGAGCATTGTTAACATTATCGCCAATTTTTGAGTGCGGGGCTTGGTTTGCGAAATGAAATAAGCAAGCGGAAAAGCAATTACCAAGCAAACAACGGTAGCTATAAACGCATAAGCAACAGAACGCGCGAAAATAGATAGATACTCTTTTTCGACAAGTTTAGCAACATTAACCGTTGTGAATACGCCATTACTGTCAGTAAAAGTATAATAAACAACCATTACCAACGGAATGACAATAAACAAAACCGACCAAACAGTATACGGGGCGGCGACAAACCTCTGAAGTAAAGAAGTTCGTTTATTATTCATTTTCTTCCTCTACATTCTCGGATAGTTTTTCAAGTTCATCGCTGTACGAACTGTAATCGCCGAATACGCCGGAGTACTCGCTCTTCTTCATAATATGAATTGCATCGGGTTCGATATAAAGACCGATTTTCGCGCCAACCGGTTCATAATCGGTAGTTTGAATCATCCACTTGAATCCGTTAATATCGACAATGATTTCAAAGTGAACGCCTTTGAAAGTTACACTTGTAACTTCGCCCGAAAGCATTCCTTTTTCAACAGGCACGACGTCAACATCTTCGGGACGTACAACAACGTCAACGGGTTCGTTGGCATTAAAGCCTTTATCAAGACAGTCGAATGTTTTACCTGCAAAAGAAGCTTTAAAATCTTCAAGCATAACACCATCAATAATATTACTTTCACCGATAAAATCTGCAACAAAAGCATTTTCGGGTTCATTATAAATATCAAGCGGTGTGCCGATTTGTTGAATTCTGCCGTTATCCATAACAACAACGGTGTCGGACATAGACAATGCCTCTTCTTGGTCGTGGGTTACATAAATAAAAGTGATGCCAAGTCTTTGTTGAATATTCTTCAACTCAACCTGCATATCTTTTCTCAATTTAAGGTCAAGAGCGCCAAGCGGTTCATCAAGAAGAAGAACACGCGGTTTAACAGCCAAAGCACGAGCGATAGAAACACGTTGTTGCTGACCGCCACTTAACGAGTTGATATCGCGCTTACCAAAGCCTTTTAAGTTGACCAATTCAAGCATTTCATTAACGGTCTTCTTAATCTCTGATTCGGGCTTTTTCTGCACACGCAGACCAAAAGCGACATTTTCGAAAACATTTAAGTGCGGAAAAAGAGCGTACTTTTGAAAAATGGTGTTGATTTGTCTTTCATAAGGCGGAACATCGTTAATGCGTTTGCCCTCAAAAAGAACGTCACCACTATCGGGGGTTACAAAACCGCCGAGAATACGCAAAGTAGTTGTCTTGCCGCATCCCGAAGGACCAAGCAGAGTAACAAACTCTTTCTCATTGATGTCAAGACTCAAATTATAAAGTATTTGGTCATCGTCAAACTTAACGGAAATGTTTTGAAGACGCAAGAAAGCGCCGTTTGAAAGTTCGTTCAATTTTCTGCTCCGAATATTAAAATATAATACAACATATTTATAATTGTATCATAATAGATAATACAAATTTTTTGGCGTTTTGTCAATATTTAATTTGCTAATTTCTTAAAATAATTTTATATTTTTTAGGAGGAATATTTGTGGCACACTATAATTGGATTTTTATAAATTTTTTCAAAGGAATTTTTATTGGCGTCGGCGCAATAATCCCCGGTTTAAGCGGTGGAACCGCGGCGATTATTGCTGGGCTTTTCGAAAGTATTTTAGAAGCAACAGCTAATTTTTTCATTCATATAAAAAAGTCTATTGTTTTTTTAACACCTATTATTTTCGGAGTTGTTGTTGGAATTTTTATATTCTCGCCAATTTTAAATTTTTTCTCTACAACTTTCTTAGTTTTATCTAAATATTCTTTTTGCTTAATATCTATTATAAGCACCATTTGTTTTGTAAGAAAAAGCATAACTATCGAATACACAAACAGAAAAGCCATTTCTACTTTTTTGGGTGTTATTTCTGCGTTGCTCATATCATTTTCCTTGAATTTTTTTCAAGTTGATTTTTCTAACTCGGGTTTTACTACGTTATTTATAATCGCACTCCCTCTTGCATTAGCGTTAATTTTGCCTGCAATAAGTTTTTCGTATATGATGCTCTTTTTTGGAATATATAATAAAACATTAAATGCCATTTCAATTTTTGATTTAAAGTTTCTATTTCCATTGTTTATAGGAGTTACAATTGGGACTTTATTGTTTTCCAAACTTCTTTTGAAACTCATAAATAAATATCCGCAAGAAACATATTCGTATGTTTCGGGGTTCGTATTGTATTCTGTCGTTGATATTATATCGAAATAGCCGAAATATTAACAAATTGTTAACCAACTTTGTTTTATGACGTGATATTATAAAATATATAGAGTATAATTCTGTTGGAGATAAAAAATGATTACAAAAAATCTTATCAAATCACTTGAAGAAATAGGATTCACTTATGTAGAAGGCGCCACCGCCGAAAAAGGTCATGCTTATGCAATTTACGGTGGCTATCTTGTGAGTGTTTACGAATCCGCAGGCAATAAAGTTGCATACTTCAACTTCAAATTCCCTGATAGCGAAGAAAATGATATAAAGAAATACAATATGTCCGAAACATTTTCCAACGAGCTCAACGAGTATTCTGTTAGCGATTACACTCTTTCGGAAGACGGTATGCGCGTATTTTGCACGGGTAATATTCCCCTTTTCCTTAAACTTATCGACCGTTGCGTGTCTTTGCTTATAGAAAACGAAATCAGGGACAGCGAATACTGCTCAAAGTGCGGTAATAAATTCGGTTCGAGAAAACCTAAAAAAGTCACATACGACAAAGAAAATCATATAATGTGCGAACATTGCGCGCTCGAAACCGTTGAAGAAATCAGCAACCGCGCAGCCGAAGATGCTTCCGACGAGAAGAAAGGCAATGTAGGTCTTGCCATAATCTGTTCTACATTGTTATCTCTTGTAGGTGCTTCGCTATATTTCGTTCTTTATTATTTCCTTTCGCCCGCCATGAGTGAATCCGGACTTAATGAAGTTAGATATATCTTTTGTGTAGTTGGCTTTGTTGTTTCAATGCTTGCATATTACGGTTACAAGTTTTTCTCAAAAAAAGCAGGTCCCTGCGCTTATATAACGGTTGCAGTTAATTCGTTGTTGTTCACCGCTATCGGTCAATATATCGGCATAGTGTTTGAATTCATAGCAAAAAACGGTTTTAACCTTTCGGCTCTTTCCAACAAACATTTTTGGTTAGTACATCTTCGCAATACTATCCCTGCCGATGTAAGCGATTTGTTTACCGACTATTCAGCTATTTTCTGGAAGCTTTTAATTATTAGCTTAATGTTCGCCGCAGTAGGAGCCGCTATATTCCTTCTGTCTTTACACGACAAATCGGCGCAAAAGAAAGAAACTGTCGAAATCGAAACTATTACTATAAAGTAAAAAATGGCGGGTATTCCCCGCCATTTTAAATATTAAGGTGTTTTTAAGAAGTTCGTGCATAAATATTTTTAACAAAAAAGGAGGCTAGTTCATGAATATACTTGTTGTGGAAGACGAACGCCACTTGGCAGATAGCATTTGCGAAATTTTTCGTTCACAAAAATATAGTTGCGATGCAGTTTATAACGGCGAAGACGGTTTTGCATACGGCAGTTCAGGAATTTATGATGTAATTGTTCTTGATATAATGCTTCCTATAATGGATGGATTTGAAGTTGTTCGAAAAATTAGGGGGCAAAATATAAACACCCCTATTATCCTTTTAACTGCACGCGACGATATACGCGACAAAGTAAAAGGTTTAGACTGCGGTGCCGACGATTATCTAACAAAGCCCTTTTCAAATGATGAACTTCTCGCAAGAATCCGTGCCCTTTCAAGAAGAACGGGCGACGTTATAATTGAAGAAGTGTCTTTTGGTGATTTGACTCTTGACTTAAACAGTTATATTCTTTCTGCGAATAGAAAATCTTTACGCATCGGTCATAAAGAATTTGAAATTCTCAAAATGATGATGTCTAACCCGAATCAAATTTTTTCAAAAGATGATATAATCACAAAAGTTTGGGGATTTCTTTCGGAAGCAGAAGATAACAATGTGGAAGTTTATATTTCTTTCATACGCAAGAAATTGCAGTTTTTAAAATCCAACGTACAAATTTCAACAGTAAGAAAAGTCGGATATCATCTTGATTATAAAGAGGAAAAAAACTTTGATTAAGAAATTAAAAATCAAATTCATATTAACAAATATGGTTCTTATAACTGTCGTTCTTTGCATCTGTTTTGGTATATTGTATTTCAATTCCCAAAAGGAACTTGAACGGAATAGTATGGCCGCATTACGCGATATCGCACACTCAAAACACGATGTTATCGGAGGTTTATTTGATAATAACAATCACCATTCAAAGTATCCACACTTATCAACCTATATTTTGGACATAGATATTCGCACCAACAAATGCTATATTGACGGTTTCGGAGATTCAGAAAATCTTACCGAAGAAAACATCGAATATATTAACGCTCTTATAAATTCTGTTAAAGCATACGGAAAAAATGAGGGCTTACTTAAAGAGTATAAAATGCGTTTTTATTGTGAGAATACCAACTTTGGTAAACGCATTGTTCTTGTCGACAATCAATATGAAGACGATAGTTTAAAACAGTTATTGCTATCCTTTTTAATCAGTGGCAGCATTGCCTTTGTTGCTTTCCTTATAATATCGGTTATAGTTGCAAATATTGCAATAAAGCCCGTCGAAAAATCAATAAAACAGCAACAACAATTGATTTCCGACGTTTCGCATGAATTGAAAACGCCTATTTCGATAATTGCAACCAATACCGATTTGGTTCTTTCTCACAGTACATCTATCGTTGAAGATGAACAGCAATGGCTTTTTTACATTAAAGACGAAACGGTGAGAATGACAGAATTAGTCAACACAATGTTATATCTTGCAAAATCCGATGAATCGGAATCAAAACCGAACCTTTGCAGCTTTAATCTCACCAACGCTGTTTATGAGATTGGTTTGCCGTTCGAAAGTTTTTGTTTCGAAAAAGACAAAAACTTCAATATAGATGCAGAGCAAGACGTATACATCAAAGGCGATGAAACATCTGTAAAGCAACTATTGGTAATATTATTAGACAACGCTGTAAAACACTCGAATGAACAAGCGAAGATCAATCTATCGTTAGAAATAAAAAACGATAAAGCAATTCTTTCGGTGTTTAACACCGGTGAACCAATACCCAAAGAATGTATACCTCACTTATTTGAACGTTTTTATCGCGTGGATACAGCTCGTTCGCGAGAAAATGGCGGAAGCGGTTTAGGTCTTGCTATCGCAAAACGAATAATTGAATATAACGAAGCATCGATTTCCGTTTTAAGTAACGAAAAAAACGGAACGTTGTTCACGTGTACATTTAAATTAGACAAAAGCAAGAAAAAAGGTCCGAGTGATTCAAACTTTTATAATGCAGATTTAACTTAATATAGTATTTTTTTACGAATTTTAGACCTTCGGAATGGGAACACTTTAAGTGAATCCAATTCGGAGGTCTTTAATGTATAACAAAGTTGAAATATGCGGTGTTAACACTGCCAAATTAAAGGTATTGAGCGAAGATGAAAAAAGAGAATTGATGCAACTATCAAGAAACGGCGACAAAACCGCGCGAGATAAATTGATTAACGGAAATTTAAGATTAGTTTTGAGCGTTATTCAATCGTTTAAAAACCGTAGCGAGAACCTTGACGATTTATTTCAAGTAGGATGCATTGGGCTGATTAAAGCTATT
>JAGBUH010000196.1 GCA_017630915.1 Clostridia bacterium | reverse complement strand
AGAACGACTAAAAGTACACCCAAAAGCGGCCCGATAAATTGGAATTTGATAGTACTCATCATTTACAACTCTAATTTGTAATAATAAAAATCTTTCGGTTCATCGGAAGCTGCTTTTTGTACTTTATAAAATGTCTTTACAAATTGAAATCCAAATTTTTCCGCAATATGCTGACTCCGTTTATCCTCTACCATACAAAGATACGATAACGTTTTTGTAATATTGTTTGCATTATGAATAACACACTCTATCGCCTCAGACATTAGTCCCCTGTTGCGATACTGTTCGAGCATTCTGATTCCAACATTTCTAGTATCGGGATTATCATCAGCATCCTCGTTCAATCCTATTGTTCCAATAACCATTCCGTTTTCTTTTAACACCACAGCATAGTTGTTCTTAACTGATATTAAGTATCGTATAACTTTTTCGTCATATACTTGGCATCCAATATCTTCAAGTGTCCAATCTCGCAATATTAATCTTTCTGTCTCAAGAGTTTTCACCGCAACTTCGAAGCCCCTTTCACCTACAAATTCAAGTATGTATAAATGAATTGTACCATAATGCAATTCGTTTTTCAATGATATATCGCTTTCGCGATATGATATACGGCGTTGCCGTATGATATATTTGCGTTGCAAATATGATATAATATCCGTTCCATCATACGCGAAGCGTATATCATCGCACGATAGTGCGATATCATATCAAAGATATATCACCCGTTCCGACAGGAACGGATATCATTGAAAAAAGTCACCTTTGTCAGTAGACAAAAGTGACTTTTTTCGTGGCCCGCCCTAGGGGACTCGAACCCCCGACCTACGGAATCGGAATCCGTTGCTCTATCCAACTGAGCTAAGAGCGGTTTTATTTTTTATACGAGAAAATCCAATACATCAACCAAAAAATCAATGAAACGATTAGAAAAATCGTCGAAAAAATAAGTGTCACAAAGCCATTTGCGGCGGTTTTGCCATTGATAACCACGAAGATTATTTCAAAAGCAAGCGCGCCAAAAATAGCAGGTATTAAGCAGGTTATGGAATCGTATATGGCATACTTCCCTATCTTCGCAACGAGATACTTTTTGATATAGGCAAGCGACGCCCAAAACGGAACTGTATAAAGACATCCTATCGGTACAACCGAAAGCAAAATATACATAAACCCGTCTTCAACCGAAATAAGAAACGATAATAACGCGGAAAGCGGTGCAAGTAAGAAACAGCACACCGCTTTTAGAATAAGTATTTGTTTAGAATAAAGTTTATCCATTGTTTTCGTTATGTCTTATAGTCGCGCGTTTGATTTTACCACTGATTGTCTTAGGCAATTCTTCAACAAATTCAACAATCCTCGGATATTTATAAGGCGCAGTAACCTTTTTAACGTGGTTTTGAATTTCCTTTTTCAGTTCTTCACTTGCCACGTAACCCTTTGTAAGTACAATAGTTGCCTTAACAACCTGACCTCTTACAGGGTCGGGAGCGGCGGTAACCGCACATTCAAGAACCGACGGGTGCGTCATAAGTGCACTTTCAACTTCAAACGGACCTATACGGTAACCCGAACACTTGATAACGTCATCATTTCTGCCAACGAACCAATAATATCCCTCAGCATCACGCCAAGCAGTATCGCCGGTATTATAGCAATCGTTTCTAAAAGCCTTCGCGTTAGCAGCATCGTCTTCTTGATAACCTTGGAAAAGACCTGCGGGATAATATTTAGACAAATTCTTAATAACTATTGAACCAACAATACCGTCTTCGCAAGAATTGCCGTTTTCGTCCACGATATCAATATCAAAATCGGGCGAGGGTTTACCGGTGGAACCCGGTTTAATGGGCACGCCGTCGAAATTTGCAAGTATAACGGGAGTTTCGGTTTGACCGAAACCTTCGGTAAGAGTTAAACCTGTGAGTTCTTTGAATTTATAAAAAACTTCGGGGTTTAACGGCTCACCTGCGATGCAACAATGCTTTATCGAAGAAAAATCATACTTCGCAATATCTTCCTTAATTAAGAAACGGAAGATGGTAGGAGGCGCGCAAAAAGTTGTGATCTTAATTTCTTGAATAAGTTCAAGAGTGTTTTTCGCGTTAAACTTTTCGTTATCGTATGCAACAATAACCGCGCCGCAAATCCATTGACCGTAAATTTTGCCCCAAGCAAACTTTGCCCAACCCGAGTCAGACATAGTTAAATGGAGTTTGCCTTCTTCAACGTGTTGCCAATATTTCGCGGTGAGAATATGACCTATCGGATATGCAAAATTATGCAAAATCATTTTAGGCATACCCGTTGTACCCGAAGAAAAGTAAAGCAACATCGGGTCTTTGTAGTCATTTTCAACACGAGCAAATTCCTCGCTGAAAGTTATATATGTATTACGGAAATCAATAAAGCCGTCGGGAATTGTTTCGCCGACCATGCAAAGTGTTTCAAGCGTAGAACAATCACCCTTTGCTTCGTTGATTGACTTAATCAAATGTTCATCATCAACAGAAACAATCATTTTTACGTTTGCCGCGTTACAGCGGTAAACGATGTCTTTCGTCGTAAGTTGATATGTAGCAGGAATACATACTGCTCCGATTTTACAAAGCGCAAGAATACAAATCCATGCTTCTGCTCTTTGTTTGAGCATAAGCATAACGCGAGAGCCCTTTGTTATACCTTTGGAAACGAAAAAGTTAGCCGCTTTGTTAGAGAGCACACGCAATTCGTCAAAAGTGTACATACGGCGAGCACCGTCGTCGTTACAGTAAAGCAAAGCAGGTTTTTCTTTATCTTGCTCAGCCCATGCATCAATAATATCGTATGCAAAATTGAACCCATCGGGTATATTCACTTTATAATTACTTTTAAAATCTTCATAAGAATCAAAGTCGATTCTCGGCAAAAACTTTTTTAACATATTGTTACCCGAAATTATTCTTGAATTATACGAATAGTTTTCATTCTTTGGTCTTCAAAAGGTTTGTCGTAATAATCGGTTTTCACCGATGCGATTGCATCAACAACATCCATACCATCGGTCACTTTTCCGAAAGCTGCATACTGTCCGTCAAGAAATTCGCTGTCGGCGTGGCAAATGAAGAATTGGCTGCCTGCACTGTCGTACTCGGCAGAACGCGCCATAGAAATAACACCGCGCTTATGAGAAAGATTGTTTTCTACACCGTTAATAGCAAATTCGCCTTTAATGCAATAACCGGGACCGCCAACTCCAATACCCTGAGGATCACCGCCTTGAATCATAAAGCCGGAAATAACTCTATGGAAAATCAAACCGTCATAAAAATTCTTGTTCGCAAGTTTTACAAAATTATCAACAGTAATAGGAGCAACGTCGCGATATAGTTCAAGCTTAATTACACCGCTGTTTTCCATTTCTATTTCACAAAAAACAGTATTATTCATTTGATAAACCTCCAAATTATTACGAAAAAGCCGAACACCGTTACAGTGTTCGGCTTTTGGTGATCCATCGGAGAATCGAACTCCGGACACCATGATTAAAAGTCATGTGCTCTACCGGCTGAGCTAATGGATCGTCTGCAACCGCAGAATAGAATACCACAAAGAGATAGCAAATGTCAATAGCAAATTCAAAAAAATATAAAATTTTCTACAACATTTTTTGTGCAATATTATATATCGAAAAATTTTATCAATAAAATCTAAAATTAGCGATAACTTTTCCTAAAACGGTTACCTCTCTTGCATAAATAGGCTGCATAGTTTGGTTTGCAGGTTGAAGTCTGATTTTACCGTCATCACGATAAAAACGTTTTACTGTTGCTTCATCTTCAATCATCGCAACGACAATCTCTCCATCGTCAGCATATTGTCTGCTTTCGACAACAACGATATCTCCATCTAATATCCCCGCTTCGATCATGCTTTCGCCCATTACTCGAAGCGCAAACAAATTCGCTTTTCCACGCGCCATTGTAACAGGAAAATCAACGTATCCTTCATAATTCTCTACTGCAAGAATAGGTTGGCCCGCTGTAACACGTCCAAGAATCGGAACGCGTTTCATTTTGCTTATTTCATTTCCGTTATTATTTTCTACGCACAAAGCACGACTTTTGCCAGAGGATTTACGAATATACCCCTTCGATTCAAGCCTACGAAGATATTCATGCACAGAAGAGGTGGATTTAATACCGACAGCGGCGCAAATATCTCTTACAGACGGAGCAAAGCCGTTATCTTCAAGACATTCAGAAATGTATTCATATATATCTTTTTCTTTTTGTGTAAGATCAATCATTATATGCACTCCTCAATTTCTTCTTGCTTTGTCACGGCATACAAAAACAGTTCGCGAGCTCTTTCGTGTTTGCCTACAAGATACAAATACCCAAACAAACATTCGAGACCTGTTGCCCTTCTATACTCAACCGCCTCAGCACTACGAGAGTGGTGAGTATTACGCGCATTGCGCCCAGCTTTAAAGAAATATGTTTCAGTTTCATCAAGCAAAGGCATCATAATACCAATAAGCTTACTTTGCGATACCGCCGTGATGATTTTCTTTATTGATTCATTGAGTTTGGAAACTTTACAGTCGCCGTCGCTGATGACATGTTCCCTTGCGATTGTTTCATAAAACGAATCACCAAGATACGCCAAAACGAGCGGGCTGTAATTTCTTTTAATGAATTCTAAACTTTTTTCCATTTGACACCTTGACGGGTATCTTCAAGTACAATGCCCTTTTCTAATAGTTCATTGCGAATTGCATCGGCTTGCGCAAAATCCTTTGCTTTCTTGGCCTCTGCGCGTTTTGCAATCATTCCTTCTATATATTCCACGTCAACATCATCAGTTTCTTTTCCAAAACCGAGCAACTCGCAAAGCGGAATATAAATATTCTTAACAGCTTCAATATATTCAACTGACGCTCCCGAAGAAATAACAGAGTTAATATCTCTTGTCATTTCAAAAAGATATCCGATTGCATCAGCGGTGTTCAAATCATCTTCCATCGCTTCAACAAAACTTAATTTTTTTGCTTCGAGCAAAGCTATACTTCCCTTTTCGCGTTCGGTTATCTCGCCCAATGCATTTTTAGCGGCAAATTCAATATTACCAAGGCAGTTATCAAGACGTTCAACCGCAGCAGATGCTTGTGAAAGGATATCGTCGCTATAATTGATGGGACTTCTGTAATGAGAAGAAAGCAAGAAAAATCTTACTGCTTTATATCCATATTTACCCGCCGCATCACGAACAAGGAAGAAGTTTCCGGCAGATTTACTCATTTTCTTATTATCAACATTTATGTGACCGTTATGAAGCCAGAATTTAGCCAAGCAACTACCGGTAGCACATTCACTTTGAGCAATCTCGTTTTCATGGTGAGGGAAAATCAAATCAACGCCGCCACCATGAATATCGATTTCTGTACCAAGATATCTATTAACCATTGCCGAGCATTCGATATGCCAACCGGGACGGCCTTCACCCCAAGGAGAAGTCCAAGAAATTTCACTGTCTTCCTTCCTTCCCTTCCACAATGCGAAGTCAAACGGATGCTTTTTAATTTCATTAACGTCGATACGAGCGCCCGCTTCGAGTTCATCCATATTATGATGCGACAACTTGCCATATTCCGAAAAACTTTGAGAATCAAAATAAACGTCATTACCCGAAACATAAGCATGACCTTTATTGATAAGTTCTTGAACAATTTCAATGATTTTATCGATATTCTCGGTCGCTCTCGGGTGAATTGTTGCATCATGAACTCCGAGCCCATGTGCGTCGGTAAAATATTCGCCGATATATTTTTCGGCAATATCAGGTACGGTACAACCGTTTTCCTTTGCTGCCCTTATCAATTTATCGTCAACATCGGTGAAATTTTGAACAAAAGTAACCTTGTTTCCGCGATATTCGAGATATCTTCTAAGCATATCGAAAACAACGAAGCAACGCGCGTTGCCAATATGAAAATAGTTATAAACGGTAGGACCGCAAACGTACATTTTTACTTCGTTATTACGAGGAATAAATTCCTCTTTTTGTCTTGTGAGAGTATTAAAGAGTTTCATAAAATCACCTATTTATTTGTGTCAATAAATTTCCAATAAGATTTAATATAATTAACGCCTGAAACGATAGTAAAATACAACATTGTAATTGTCGAAGTCAAAGTTAACCAACCGTGTAAGAACGGGAAAGCAACCGGTTCAAGTATAACGGCGCATATCGCAACAATTTGTGTAACCGTTTTAATTTTGCCGAGACTACTTGCGGCAATAACCGCACCGCTCGATTTTACAACAACAAGTCGCATTGATGTTACGGCGAGTTCGCGGAATACAACAACAATTGCAGTCCAGAAAAAGAGTTGCCTTATTATGTCAACAGAAACCATCGTTTCAAAACCAACGCTTGCATAATCAAAAACGTAGTCGGAAAAACATATCGCGAACATCGCACCTAAAATCAAAAACTTATCGGCGAGAGGGTCCATAAATTTCCCGAAATCGGTAATCAAATTGCGAGAACGCGCAAGGTGACCGTCCAAATAATCGGTAAAAGATGCCGCAATAAACAACGACGCTGAAATCAAACGGCTGATATTAGGATTGTCAAACAAATTATAGGTTAGGAAGAACACGAAAAAAGGAATCGCAATTATCCTTCCCAACGTTAATTTATTTGGAAGATTCATTGATTTTCGCCTCCAAAAAAACGCTTAACAAACCTTACCGAAAAGGTCATAATCAAGAACTTCGGTTATTTTGACGTTTACGAATTCACCCTCTTTTAAACGTTTAGGTGCTGTAAAATACACCTTGCCGTCAATTTCGGGTGCATCGGCATAGGAACGACCGAAGAAACATTCAGAAACGGGGTCATAACCTTCGCAAATTACTTTTAATACTTTATCAACAAATTTTGCATTGTAGTCATTATGAATACGATTTTGGTCGCTCATAATAGCCTCGCAACGTTTTTTCTTTGTGTTTGACGAAACCTGTTTTGGCATATCATACGCGGGAGTCCCCTCTTCGCGAGAATACTCAAACGCACCAAGGCGTTCAAACTTGGTTTCTTTTAAGAAATTCCGAAGTTCATTAAATTGCTTTTCTGTTTCGCCGGGAAAACCGACGATAACTGTACTTCTTATAACAATTTCGGGAACTTCGTCACGCAATTTCTTTACAACCGTTTTGATACTTTCGGTTGTATCACGACGGTTCATTCTCATTAAAATATCATCATTGATATGCTGAATGGGCATATCAATATACTTAACCAATTTATCGTTAGTTTTAAATTCGTTTATAAGACCGTCGGTTATTCTGTCGGGATAACAGTAAAGTACTCTTATCCATTCGATTCCCTCGATTTCAGAAAGCGCCGAAATCAAACTGTCCAATGCATATGTACCGTATAAATCTTCACCATAACGGGTTGTATCCTGTGCAACAAGACAGATTTCCTTGATACCCATTGAAGCAAGTCCCTCGACTTCATCGATAATGTCGGTCATTTTTCTGCTTCTGAATTTGCCACGAATATCAGGTATGACACAATAACTGCATCTGTTGTCGCAACCTTCCGCAATTTGAACGTATGCAAAATAGTCGGGCGTTGTAATAACACGTTCACCACCGAGAGCGACTTCGTCAACGCTTTTAAAACTACTGAACGTTTCACCTTTATATGCGACTTCAACCGCTTGGCAAATATCATCTAACGAACCCGTACCGAGAATACAGTTGACTTCGGGCAATTCTTTTAAAAATTCTTCTTTATAACGTTGCGGCAAACATCCCGTTACGACTATACCTTTAAGAGAACGGTTCTTTTTAAGCCATGCAATATCAAGAATATTATCTATCGCCTCGTTTTTTGCACTTTCAATAAAAGCACAGGTATTTATCACAATAACATCGGCCTCAATGTCTTCGGCAACAATTTCCATACCGGCATTCGCCAACGATGCGAGCATAACCTCAGTATTTATAAGATTTTTAGGGCAACCGAGCGAAACAAACCCAACCTTAATAGGCATATATGTTACTCACTTTCAAAATTTCTTAAAACATCTCCGATATCTGCACCCGAAAATCCCGCACGCAAAGCACCGGAATAAACTTTTTGACGATATTTTATATCGTTCATCTTTGATATATCGTATTTTTTTCGAATAAATACTTCGATGCGTTCATATTGGTCTTCACTTTCGTATTTCGCAATAGCATTTTCAATATCATCCTTTGAAATACCACGACGAAACAATTCATTACGAATACGTTGCAAACCCATATTTTTGAACTCATAAAAGGTTTCGGCATAACGTTCAGCAAGTCGTGCATCATTAACATAACCGCGTTCAACAAACAAACGCGCAACGTCGGAAGATAGTTCGCGAGGGAATTTTCTGCACAACTTATCGCGCAACTGCTTTTCCGAAAGGTCACCGTACGAAAGAAAATCAAACGCCTTTTTAATACACAAAAGACGTTCAACCGCCTCGTTTAGCAATTCGATTTCTTTTTCATCAACAAGACTTCCTTCTTCAAGACCGATTGTATCAAGATCATGAACAGTAATGCGATAACTATTTCCACCAACAATTACAACCGCTTCGTTGCTATTATTGTCGCGGAGTATTGCTTCAATTTTATACATTATTCTTCGCCAAATAAATCTTCGGCAGACACGGTTTCGGGCATATTGTCTTGATTCCCGTTTTTAGAATAATACGCCATAATCTTTTCAGAAAGTTCAGCAGCAAGCGCTTCATCTTCTTCCAAAAGTGTTCTTACTTTATCTTTACCCTGACCGAGTTTTTCGCCGTTATAAGATAACCAAGAACCGCTTTTATCGATGACACCACAGTTGATACCAAGTTCAATAATTTCGCTTTCTTTGGAGATACCCTTGCCGTAAATAATATCAAATTCAGCAGTACGGAAAGGAGGCGCAACTTTATTCTTAACAACCTTGCATTTAACGTGGTTACCGATAATATCGCTACCGCTCTTTAATTGTTCGGACTTGCGAACATCAAGACGTACCGACGCATAGAATTTAAGAGCACGTCCGCCGGTAGTTGTTTCGGGGTTACCGTAAACAACACCAACCTTTTCACGAAGTTGGTTTATAAAGATAACTATACAGCTCGACTTTGCAATCGCACCCGAAAGTTTGCGGAGTGCTTGCGACATAAGACGTGCATGCAAACCAACGTGGGAATCACCCATATCGCCGTCAATTTCGTTCTTCGGAACAAGTGCCGCAACCGAGTCAACAACAACTGCTTCGACCGCACCGGAACGAACCAATGCTTCGGTAATTTCGAGAGCCTGTTCGCCGTAATCGGGTTGAGAAACGAGAAGCGAATCGGTGTCAACGCCCAAAGCGCGAGCATAAACGGGATCAAGTGCATGTTCAGCATCGATAAATGCTGCTTCACCGCCTTGCTTTTGCACTTCTGCAATTATATGTAGCGCAAGTGTAGTTTTACCCGAAGATTCCGGACCAAAGATTTCGATAATTCTTCCCTTAGGTACACCGCCAATTCCCAACGCTACGTCAAGAGAAAGCGAACCGGTTGACACGCTTTTAACTTCCATGCCGGCGTTTTCGCCCAAGCGCATAATAGAGCCCTTACCGCATTGCTTTTCGATTTGAGCCAAAGCGGTTTCGAGAGCCAACTTTTTACTATCGTTTTTATTGTCTTTAACTGCCATAAATTTAAACCTCCGTTCGAACTTATGTTCTATGCTATATTATCATAAACATAAATACTTGTCAATGTAATATTTAATATATTTATTTCTTTATATAAAGTTTATACAATTTTTAATTAAAACCGTAGAAAAAATATTATATTTTGTGAATTTAGTCAATATACAAATTTGATTATTTTTTGTAAAATAAAGTTGTTTATAAAATATCGGTTGTCGAAAAGGAGTATCATCATGGCACAAAACCAACGTCATGGAAAAATCGGTCTTATCGTTCTTAAAAGTTGTGCAAAACTTGGCGCGGAAGTCGATCAGTTTATTCATCAATTAAGAAATGACGAAGACGGCGAAAGTTATATCATTCCTATCGAAGAAGTTCGTTTTAACAACGGCGAAGGAAAAGTAAAAATTAAGGATTCTGTCAGAGGCAGAGATATTTATATTTTGTGCGATATCGGCAATTACAGTTGCACTTATGATTTGTTCGGATATACTAACCACATGAGTCCCGACGATCATTTCCGCGATATCAAGCGTGTTCTTTCGGCTATCGGCGGTAAAGCAAGCCGTGTAACCGTTCTTATGCCGCTTCTCTATTCTTCTCGTCAACACAAGAGAAAAGGCAGAGAATCGCTCGACTGTGCTCAGGCTCTTGAAGAACTTCAAAATTTAGGTGTTGATTGCATCCTTACTTTCGATGCTCATGATTCGACAATATATAACGCAATCCCCGCTACCTCTTTTGAAAACATTTATCCTACATATTCTATGCTTAAACGTTTCATTCAAAACGAAGGCGACGACATATTTAGAGATAATATGACTGTAATCAGTCCCGATACCGGCGCTATGGACAGAGCTATTTATTACGCGAATGTTTTGGGTCTCGACGTTGGTATGTTCTACAAGAGACGTGACCACTCCCGTATCGTTGACGGAAAGAACCCCATTGTTCAGCACGAATACATCGGCGGTTCTCTTGAAGGCAAACGCGTTCTTATTATTGATGATATGATCGCATCGGGCGAATCTGTAATTGACGTTATCAATGAAATTCAAAAACAAAATGTAGGCGACGTTTACGCCGCAGTTTCTTTTGCATTTTTCACGAAGGGATTGGAAAAGTTCGACCAACTTTATGAAGAAGGCAAACTCAAAAAACTCTATTCGACCAACCTTACATACGCTCCGGAAGAGTTGCTCAAACGTCCCTGGTTCGTTCAGGTTGATATGTCCAAATTTATTGCAAAGATCCTTTGCACGTTAAACAACGACGAATCAATTTCTCCGTTACTCGATAGCGCAGCGCGTATCCGCAGACTTTTAAAGCGCTATAATCAAAACAAAGACGCAGAATAAAGCACGAAACAGAAAAAAAGTTGTTGACAACACAACTTTTCTGTGATAAAATATTTTAGTATGAAAACTTTTAGTTTTCTCCTTACTCGGTTTAAACACCGAGTCAAAGTCCAGAAGGAGGTGTAGAATGATGAACAAGTACGAAACAATTTTCGTTGTCAACAGCGCGCTTGGCGAAGAATCCGTCAATGCAATTGTTGAAAAGTTTACCTCGCTCATCGGTGCCAACGGCGAAATCGAAAAGACCGATGTTTGGGGCAACAGAAGATTAGCGTACCCCATCGAAGATTTGACAGAAGGTTATTATGTTCTTGTTAAATTCGCATCCTCGCCCGAATTTCCGAGCGAACTTAGCAGAATTTACAACATTACCGACGGCATTCTTCGTTCACTCATCGTCAAGTGCGAACAATGACGAAATCATCCGCTGAAAAGTGAGGTAGTAAAATGGCATTTAACAGAGTAATACTTGTTGGTAACCTTGTTGCCGACCCCGAACTTAAGACTACTCCCAACGGCACATCTGTTATCAGATTCCGTATTGCTGTAAACAGAAGATTCACTCGTGCAGGTGAACAACCTCAAACAGATTTCTTCGATATCACAGCATGGAGACAAACAGCTGAGTTTGTTGCTCGTTTCTTCTCTAAAGGCAGACCCATTCTTATTTCCGGTTCTTTGCAAAACCGCAATT
>JAGBUH010000195.1 GCA_017630915.1 Clostridia bacterium | reverse complement strand
TACGTTCGTGCTGAATATCCTATCGCTGTTAAGCGTTTCGCTATCGCTATCGAACAAGCGCGTGAATACGGTATTCTCGGTAAGAACATCTTCGGCACCGGCTTCAACTTTGACGTAAATATCCGTCTTGGTTCGGGCGCATTTGTATGCGGCGAAGAAACCGCGCTTCTCACTTCTATCGAAGGTCACCGCGGCGAACCCAGACCTCGTCCTCCGTTCCCCGCAGTTAAGGGCTTGTTCGGACAACCTACCATCATCAACAACGTTGAAACTCTTGCAAACGTTGCTCAAATCATCAACAAGGGTGCTGATTGGTTCAAAGCAATGGGTACCGAAAAATCCACCGGTACCAAGGTATTCGCTCTCGGCGGTAAGATCAACCACACCGGTCTTGTTGAAATCGACATGGGTACTCCGCTTCGCACCATTATCGAAGATATCGGCGGCGGTATTCCTAACGGCAAGAAATTCAAGGCGGCACAAACCGGCGGTCCTTCCGGCGGATGTATCCCTGCATCTCTTATCGACACTCCCGTTGATTACGAATCGCTTATGTCTATCGGCTCTATGATGGGTTCGGGCGGTCTTATCGTAATGGACGAAGACAACTGTATGGTTGACATCGCTAAATTCTTCCTTGAATTTACCGTTGATGAATCCTGCGGTAAATGTACTCCCTGCCGTATCGGTACCAGAAGAATGCTCGACATTCTCAACCGCATCACCGAAGGCAAGGGCGAAGAAGGCGATATCGAAAAACTCGAAGAACTCGCTAACAATATCAAAGCTACCGCGCTTTGCGGTCTTGGTCAGACAGCACCTAACCCTGTTCTTTCCACGATTCGCTACTTCCGCGATGAATATGAAGCACATATCAAGGAAAAACGTTGCCCCGCAGGTCACTGTAAAGCACTTTCCAGATATGTTATCGATCCCGAACTTTGTAAGGGTTGTTCGCTCTGTTCGAGAAAATGTCCTGTTAACGCTATCGAAGGCGTTGTTAAGAGCCCGTTCGTTATCAATCAGGATAAATGTATCAAGTGCGGCACCTGCGTTGAAAGCTGTAAGTTCGGCGCAATAGTTAAGAAATAAGGAGAGAACGGATAATGAATAAAGTTAATCTTACCATAGACGGCGTGCGCGTTGAAGTGCCTGCCAATTATACCATTCTTGAAGCAGCCCGTGAAGCAAATATCAATATCCCGACTCTTTGTTATCTCAAAGACGTAAACGAGATCGGTGCTTGCCGTCTTTGCCTTGTTGAAATCAAAGGCGCTCGTGCACTTCAAGCAGCTTGTGTTTCGCCCGTTGGCGAAGGTATGGAAGTTTGCACTAATAATGAAAAACTCCGTGCTGCAAGAAAAATCAACCTCGAACTCATTCTTTCTAACCACAACCGCGAATGTACTTCTTGTGTAAGAAGCGGTAACTGCGAACTTCAACAACTCTGTAAGGAATACGGCGTTGAAGGTTATCCTTTCGACGGCAACAAGTCCGAAGCAGACATCGACGAAGTCAGCCCCTCTATCATTCGCGATAATACCAAGTGTATTTCTTGCCGTCGTTGTGTTGCGGCTTGTAACAATATCCAAAAAATCGGTGCTATCGGCGTTTCCAAGCGTGGTTTCAACACCACCGTTGGCTGTATCTATGGCATGAGTCTTGCTGACAGCCCTTGTATCAACTGCGGTCAATGTATCCTCGCTTGTCCCGTTGGCGCATTGCGCGAAAAGGAAAGCATCGACGACGTTTATGCGGCTATCGCTGATCCTACCAAGCACGTTGTTGTTCAACCTGCTCCCGCAGTAAGAGCAACTCTCGGCGAAGAATTCGGTATGCCTATCGGTACTGCTGTTACCGGCAAACTTGTTTCCTCTCTCCGCAGACTCGGTTTTGATAAGGTATTTGACACCGACTTCGCGGCTGACCTTACCATTATGGAAGAAGGCACCGAACTTTTGGGCAGACTTAACAATGGCGGTAAACTCCCGATGATTACCTCCTGCTCGCCCGGTTGGATTAAATACTGCGAAGAATTCTATCCCGAATTCATTCCCAACCTTTCTTCCTGCAAATCGCCTCACGAAATGCTCGGCGCGGTTATTAAGAGCTACTACGCTTCTATTGCAGGTATCGATCCTAAGGACATCTACGTTGTTTCTGTAATGCCTTGTACCGCTAAGAAGTTCGAAGCTGCAAGAGATGAACTCTCGGTTAACGGTTTGAAAGACGTTGACGCAGTTCTCACCGTTCGCGAACTCGCTAAGATGATCAAGAACGCAGGTATCGACTTCAAGCGTCTCCCTGACGAAGACTTTGACTCTGTTCTCGGTGAATCCACCGGTGCAGGCGTTATCTTCGGTGCTACCGGCGGCGTTATGGAAGCAGCACTTCGTACTGTTTACGAAGTTGTTACCGGCAACACTCTTGAAAACGTTGAATTCGCGTGTGTTCGCGGTACCGACGGTATCAAGGAAGCAGAAGTTGATCTTAACGGTAAGAAGGTTCGTGTTGCTGTTGCTCACGGCACCGGTAACGCAAAAGAACTTCTTGATATGGTTAAGAAGGGCGAAAAAGAATACGAATTTATCGAAATCATGGGCTGTCCCGGCGGATGTGTAACCGGCGGCGGTACACCTATCGTTGATGCTACAACCCTTTCCTACATCGACCTCAAAACCGAACGTGCAAAGGCGCTTTACAGCGAAGATGCAGGCAAGGCAAGACGTAAATCCCATGAAAATGAAGAAGTTAAGAAGCTTTATAAGGACTTCTTGGGCGAACCCAACTCCCACAAGGCTCACGAACTTCTCCATACTCACTACATTCCCAGACCGAAGTACATTAAGAAATAATTGTAATTATTAAAACGAACTGCCGCGAAACAACTTCGCGGCAGTTCGTGCTTAAACAAGAAGAAAGGAATTATATTTATGAAAAAGGTTACTGTTGTTTTATTGCTATTGGCGTTGTTTCTGGTTTCCTGCGGTGAAGTTGCGGAAAATTCTTCAAGCGATTTGATTGATATAAGTTCTGTTTCTTCGACAGAAAGCGATATTTCCGAAGATAGCGATGTTTCCGAGGAAAGTGCGATTGACACATCATCGAGCGGTGAAGAATCTTCTTCCATTGAAGAGGATTTGTGCACGATTTATTACGGAATCGACACCGAAACGGCAAAGGTATTTGAAATTACGGGCGAAAAAGCAGTTGCAATTTATGATTTAATAAGCGAACGTATGCAAGACGCGCCCGAACCGACCGAAGAACAGTCGAAAAAACATTTGGGGATAAAAGTTGAAGATAATACTGTCCCGACCGAACAATCGCTTCACCTGACGTTTTATTCGGGAGTGGAAATGCCGTATTATTATGATGTCTATCGCGACGGATTTACAACGTGGAATATGATTTTTATGTCAAGCATACGCCGCAATATGCTCCCCGAAGATACGTTTGATGAAATTGTCAAAATGGCAGGAATAAACTTGGATTGACGGGGCGCGAATTTTGTGATATAATGTAAAGAAATATTGAACGGTTAGGCGGATTTTGATATGTTCAAGAACAAAAGAACCGAGATTCTTGTAATCGCGCTGATATTGATAATACAAAGCGTGTATTTTGTATATATCGGAAATCAGAAGGCGTATCTCCACATGGACGAGGCGTATTCTTTCGGACTTTCATCGTACGATAAGGTCGAAATTCAGGATAGCGAGGATTTTTACAATACTTGGCACAGTGCTGAATATTACCGCGATTATCTTATCGTTGACAGCGACGAGCAGGACGAATATTCGCAGGTTTATGAAAACCAAAAAAACGACGTTCATCCGCCGTTTTACTATCTGCTTTTACGCGTGTTTATGGGATTTTCGGTCGATAACTTTACGATGTGGGGCGGTCTTGCGCTCAATATCGTTATTCATCTGTTTATCACCGTTTTTACATATCTTATTATAAAGAAGATGCTTTGCGGTTGTAAATATGAAAAGGAAAAGGCAGCGTTGCTGTCGCTCCTTTCGGTGTTTATGTTATCGACATTGACGAGTATGCTTTATATCCGCATGTATGCACTCGCGACGCTCAATATTTTAATCACCGTTTATCTGCATATTCTTCTTTATGAAAACTCCGAAAAACCGTATAAATACATAGTTGCTATCGGTATTTCCGCGCTTGTCGGTTCGTTGACGCATTATTTCTATTTGTATTTCATTTTCGCGCTCTTTTTGCTCTTTATGGTGTCTTATCTCGAAAAGAGCCAGTATAAGATTCTTTGGAAATACGCGCTGTCTTTGGTTGTTGCCGCAGGTATTTCGCTTTTGATTTTCCCTCATTCGCTTAACCACATGTTCTTCGGTTACAGAGGGCAGGGGGTTATCGAGAACCTCGTCGATCCGTCGAAGTACGTGAACGTGTTCCCGTTTTTGGGCGAGGTTGCCATTTCGGTATTCAACTATATGCTTTTTGCGATTGTTGCGCTTATCGCGTTGGTTCATTTTTATAAGCGCATGCGCGAAAAGTACGGTCACGTATGCGACGATTCGCGTTATGCGTTTATTATCGTCGGATTCCCGACCTTGTTCTATTACGTTATCGTTTCGATATCTTCGCCGTGGATTGAACTGCGGTATATGTTACCGATTTGTATTTTGATTTTCATCATCATTATGTGTTATCTCCACCGACTTCTCGGAACGATGACGCGCGAATCGGTTAAAAACGGACTTATGATAATGCTTGCTTGTGTGATGCTCGTCACCCCGAGAGTGACTAAAATCAAGCCCGACCCGATGTTTGACGAACGCAGAGAAGTGGTTCAGTATATCGAGGAAAACGCCGAGAAACCCGCATTCTACTTCTTCGATTCTAACAACGACCGATTCCTTGACGATATTATGCTGTTCTCGATGATTGACGATTCCTATATCGCATACGACATCGGCGCAAATGCCGAAAAAATCGCAAAAGTGTTTGAAGGGGTTGACGTATCTAACGGCGTTGTCGTGTTCGTTAGCGAAAATTACGACGGTTGGGAAATGATACATACGGTTCGCGCGGCTTTGAACCTCGAACACGCCGATTATATGTACCGCCTGAATGCGTGTGACGTATTCTTCGTTTACGACCCAAGATGAAAGAACGAGTAAAAACTTGTTCTTTACGCCCTTGAAAGAGAAAAAACAAAAAAGCACCTATGAATCATAGGTGCTTTTAAGTTTGTTAAGTTAGATTCTTGCCTTGATTTCGTCTGCTTTATCGGTGATTTCCCACTTAACGCCGAGTTCTTCGCGTCCGAAGTGACCGTATGCCGCGAGGTTCTTATAGATGGGCTTACGGAGGTCGAGGGTTTCGATAATAGCGGCAGGACGGAGGTCGAATACTTCGTTAACGATTTCGGCCAAGCGTTCGTCGGAAACCTTGCCCGTGCCGTTGGTGTTAACAAGAACAGACAAAGGTCTTGCAACGCCGATCGCGTACGCGATTTGAACTTCACATCTGTCAGCTGCGCCCGAAGCAACGATATTCTTCGCAACGTAACGAGCCATATATGCAGCGGAACGGTCAACTTTGGTCGGGTCCTTGCCCGAGAATGCGCCGCCGCCGTGGGAAGCGTATCCGCCGTAGGTGTCAACGATTATCTTACGGCCGGTAAGACCGCTGTCGCCGTGAGGACCACCAACAACGAAACGACCTGTCGGGTTAACGTAAATCTTGGTGTTATCGTCCATATATTCCTTGGGAACAGAGGGGATGATAACTTCTCTTATAATATCTTCGCGGATTTGTTCGAGCGAAACTTCTTCCGCGTGTTGAGAAGAAACAACGATAGCATCAACGCGGATGGGTTTGTTATCTTCGTACTCAACGGTAACTTGGGTTTTACCGTCAGCGCGGAGGTAGGGGAGAGTGCCGTTCTTGCGAACTTCGGAGAGGCGCTTTGCCATGTGTTGAGCAAGAGAGATAGGCATAGGCATAAGTTCGGGAGTTTCGTTACAAGCGAAGCCGAATACCATACCTTGGTCGCCTGCGCCGGTGTCCTTGTCGTCCTTCATTTCGCCGGTCTTTGCTTCGAGCGCCTTGTCAACGCCCATCGCGATGTCGGGGGATTGACCGTGAATAGCGGTGATAACGCCGCAGGTGTCGCAGTCAAAACCTTTGTCGGAGTGGTCGTAGCCGATACCTCTGACGGTTTCGCGCGCGATGGTTTGGAAATCGGGTTTAGCGGTGGTGGTAATTTCGCCCATAACGAGAATCAAACCGGTTGTACAAGCGGTTTCGCAGGCAACACGTGCCATGGGGTCTTCTGCTAATATCGCATCAAGAACAGAATCGGAAATCTGGTCACAAATTTTATCGGGATGTCCTTCGGTAACAGATTCGCTGGTGAAAAACTTTCTCATTTTAAAATTCTCCTTTATGTAATAATTTTTAACAAATAAAAATACCCTTTGACAAGATGTATCAAAGGGCATAACAATGCTTTACTTTTCTACATCTCATCTTTCGAACAAGTCGCTGAATTGACACCTTGCGCAATACGCAGGTTGTCGTGGGTTCATCGGGCAGCTCCCTCCGCCACTCTTGATAAGAATGTACTTTGATAATATCACGAGTGTTCGAATATGTCAATAAGAAAAAAATAAAAAAAGAACTAAAAAAATCAAAAAAATATGAAAATAATACTTGACAAATCGAAAACCCTCTGTTATACTAAGCAAGCTGTCGCGGAATTGCGCGAATACATGGCGGAATAGCTCAGTTGGCTAGAGCAATCGGTTCATACCCGATAGGTCGTGGGTTCAAGTCAAACTTCCGCTACCACTAATGGCCCGTTGGTC
>JAGBUH010000194.1 GCA_017630915.1 Clostridia bacterium | reverse complement strand
GCTGAAACTGCATGGGAAAACTTCACAAGCGTAAACAGCAACTTCAAGGATCTTACTACTGCTGATCTTAAAAACGGTGTTCAAGCTGTGGCTGACAACGATGGTTTAATCGATGCATCCGCACTCACTACTACTCTCGTATTCGACTCTGTTGGCAACGGCGATCTCGTATTCACCTTCACCTTCACTGCAAACGAAGATGCTTCCGGTGATGTTGGTCTCTACATTGCTCATGACTCCGTTATGGGCGGCCTTAACGTAGATGCTGGTTTGGAAGGATTTGCAGGTAACGGAGCTTACGCTATCATCGTAGATGAAAACGCTCCTGTTGTAGAACCTGAATCTTCCGACGTAGTTGAATCCTCCGATGTAGTTGAATCTTCTGACGTGGTTGAATCCTCTGACGTGGTTGAATCCTCCGATGTAGTTGAATCTTCTGACGTGGTTGAATCCTCCAACGCTTCTACCGAATCTTCTGCAACTTCCAGCGAAACTCCTGTAAAACCCGGCGATGCATCTAATATGATCATCTTCGCTATCGTTGCTCTCGTAGCAATCGTAGGTTCCGCTGTTGTTATCAAGACTCGTAGATAATTGACGGATCACTAAATAATCAACTTAAAGAAAGACGGCATCTATGCCGTCTTTCTTATACTATGAATTGTGAACAATTTGTTCCTTATTATTGCAATTGTCGGTTTTGTACAAAAACACAGGGGTAAATTTATGTGAAAATGTTCAAAAAGGGTATTGCAATATTGAATCTTAACTGATATAATAATATCACATTAAAGTTTGGGTAAATTTATCATATAGATTAAGAGGGTGTATATTATGAAGAAGGAGTATATTGTTCCTAATATTGAAATTGTTCAATTTGAAATTAGTGATATAATCACTCACTCGCTCGCAATGGGCGATGATTCTAGCGGCAACAACGACGTTTCTGTTCCTGGAAGTTGGTTCAACGGAAGAAACGGCGGAATAAATGTTAATGGGTTCAATATTCCGATAAACGGTTCTGACAAATAATTTGTTCTGTGTTAAACAGCCATGTTTTTACATGGCTGTTTTTTTGGTGCAAATTTAATAAAATGTAATATGTAATTTTGGCAGAGAAAGTTGATTAAAAGATGGTCAACGTGATTGACACAAAGACGTTGTTGTGCTATAATTATTTGGAATAAGTTTTTTTGGAGTTCTGTTTATGAGAGAAGATAAATTCAATAGGTCCGAGCCTGTCACGGAAGGATTATTCATTGGCAGAAATGCGGTTATGGAGTTACTTCGCAGCGACAGAACTGTTGACAGAATATATTTAAAAAATGAAAACGCGGAAGGCGTTATTTTGAAAATTCGCGCAAAGGCGAATGAAAAGAAGATCCCGATTGTAGAAACCGATTCTCGCAAACTTGATAAACTTGCAAACGGCGGTGCACACCAAGGTGTTATTGCCGTTGCCGCCGAAACCGATTATCTAACGGTTGAAGAATTGCTTCAAATTGTAGAAGAAAAAGGCGAAAAACCGTTTTTTTTGATTTGCGATTCTATCAACGACCCTCATAATCTCGGCGCGCTGATTAGAAGCGCAAACTGTGCAGGCGTGAATGGGGTGATTATCCCGAAAAGACGTTCTGTCGGTGTGAACGGAACGGTTGCAAAGTCAAGTGCAGGCGCGGTGTTCGCAATGCCTATTGCGAGAGTGTCAAACCTATCTAATACCGTCAAAACATTAAAGGAAAACGGTGTTTGGATATGGGCGGTTGAAGCGGGCGGAAAACCCTATTTTGAACAGGATTTTCGCGGTTCTTGCGCCTTGATACTCGGCAGCGAGGGTGAGGGTGTATCCGATATATTGAAGAAAGAAAGCGATTTTATCGCAGGTATACCTATGTACGGTACGGTAAATTCGCTTAACGTTTCAAACGCAGGTGCAATTGTTATGTTTGAAGCGGCAAAACAACGCAATTCCTAAAAGAAACAAAGCAGGTGAATATAATGCCAACCAATAGGGGCAATAAACCCAAAAAGGATATACTGGATATTCTCCGCGAGGCAGAAGAACAAAACAATATTGATATGGTTGTTAACGTGTCCGAACGCAAACCCGAAATGGAAAAAACACGGGTTGCAAGCGACGATAAGCCGGCAAAAAAACGCACAAAGGTTACCAAACGTATCAATGCCGAAACTGCCGAACTTATAGATAAATACAGTACCTATAACGATACCAAACCGTTAAGTGACACGCAAAAATTAAGACAAAAATTGGCGGAACAAAACGAAAATTCCGAGCTTCTCGGCTATCTTGCCGAGGATAAAGGCGATTCGAAGAGTGAACGTGTCGACAAACTTTATGAAATGATAAACGATGCGAAAACACGCACACTTTCGGATTTGGAGAAAAAACCGCCTGCGGGTATCGAAGCAAAACGTTTTTCCGATGACGTTGATATAGAACAGAAGGAATATACCCAAGAGCAGATGTTTCCTATGGGCGATACACTTCGTTTTGAATCTAACATTGATGAGAACGAAGTTGCAAGTTTTGATTCCGATTACGAAAAACTGACCGAAAAGGTTACTAACCGCGAATATCATTTCGAAAACGAAGATGAAAGCGAGGGCCAGGTTAAATTCGTCACCGATGACGAAAAAATCGAACTTTTGGGTGATGAAAACCTTGACGAAACCGATATAAATCTTCGTCTTGCCTTTGAAATGATGGAAGACGAAGATGGCAAACTTAAAAAGATTGCCGAAAAGAATAAAGAAAAAAGCAAACGTGAAAAGTCGGAGCGCGGTGTTGATACTATTACCGAATACACCTCGCGTGATCAAAATTCCGATTTTGCGGCATTTTATCGCAAACGTGTGAGAAAGTCACTTATTAGGATTATTATTGTCGGTATTCTCGCGTTGGGTATTCTTTTCCTTGAACTTGCAACCAATGACAGCACGGTTCACGGCGATTTTACCAAGCAGGGAAGATACGGCATAATTTATATCCTTGTTGACCTTCAACTTATGTTCTTTATAGCTCTCGCAATGCTTGATTCGATTCGTAACGGCATTAGCGGTATCGCAAAACTTCAATTGAATACCGACAGTTTATTGGTTGTTTCGATTTTTGTTGCTACGGCTTATTCGTTGGTTACATTGTTTACCGATCCGTACGCCGTTGATTTAAAGCTTTATAATCTTCCTGCGGCGTTCGCTTCGCTTTGTGCGGCTGTTTCGGGGTATTTGTGTGCTAAGAAGGATTACAGATGCTTCCGAATAGTCGCTTCAAAACGCCCGAAATATGCGGCTTGCGAACTAACGGGCGGCACGAAGGAAGCTGATGAATTTTATAAGTATCTTTTTGAAGACAGCGATATTTATACCGTAAAACGCGCACATTTTGTTGACAGATTCGTTGAGAGAACCGAAAAACGCACTAAGTTCGAGGATATATTCAACTTTCTCATTCCCGTTGTATTTTTAGCAGGTGCTGCGTTGTTTGTGGTTATGTCTGTGCTTGGGAACACTATGTTTCAAGCCTATTCCGCGTTTTCTATAATAATCGCGGCAAGCGTTCCCGCGACCTCGTTCTTTATGATAACACTTCCGGTTGTGTCCGCTAACCGAGTCGGCGTAAAACACTCTACCGCGTTTATCGGTAATGCGATAACCGAAGAATATGCAGCTGCATCGGTGCTTTCGTTCGCCGATACCGAGGTTTATCCGTCGAGCCTTGTTAAGATTACCAATATAAGAATGTACGGCGATTACCGTATAGATTCTGTATTGACTGATTTGGCAAAGGTGTTTAAATATATCGGCGGACCGCTTTCCAAAGTGCTTTCGGCTACGTTGAGTGAAAACGTTGAAAAACCGACTATGATCCGCGTTATCGAAAGCGCAAACGACGGTCTTTGCGTTGCGATGGACGGTCATAATTACTTCCTCGGTAAACGTTCGTATATGCGCCGTTACCGTTTTGAAACTCCGCTTGATGACGGTGACGATGCGTATGAAAAGGCTGTCGGTTCGATAATGTATATCGTTATCAATGAAAAACTTGCGGCAAAGCTTTATATTAAATATACTATAAATCCGCTTTTTGATTCTTTGCTTAAAGACATGTATAAGGCAGGTCTTTGCTTGGGTATCAAAACGCTGGACCCCAATATTAACAACGAACTTGTTAATGAACAAATCTCGTTCCGCAAATGTCCCATTTCGGTACTTCGCGGCAACGAGCCGAGTGATGTTGTCGGCGAAGTTGAACGTGTGGACAGCGGTATTGTTTGTAACTCAACTTTGCATAATTTCTTGAAGATGTTCTCGCTTTGCGATAAAGCACGTCATGTTACAAAAACAAATGTTATAATAAGTATAATCAGCGTCTTTTTGTCGTTTATTGCCGTTGTGTTCCTTGCGATTACCGGTGATATCGGGGCGATAACTTCGCTTCATGCTGTTGCATTTCAGCTGTTTTGGCTGTTGCCGGTGTGGTTGATATCATTTTTCATGGTAAAAAAATAAAAGATTTGAAAAAAATTGGTGATTAGTGATAAAAAACGCGAAATAACTCTTGATTATTTAGTCTTTATACTATATAATATAGTGTATAAATTTTCACTTGGAGGAAATAAGATATGGCTAAGTATTCGTCTTCTCAAATCAGAAACATTTGCCTTGTAGGACACAGCGGCGACGGCAAAACATCTTTTGCCGAAGCGATGCTTTATCTTGCCAAGGTTACCGATAGACTCGGAAAAACCTCTGAGGGTAATACTGTTTGCGATTTCGATTCCGAAGAAATCAAAAGAGGTTACTCCATCTCTACTTCGCTCGCTAATCTCGAATGGAATGGTAAGAAAATAAATATACTTGACGCTCCCGGTATGTTTGGTTTTGCCGGTGAAACAAAGGCGGCTGTATCTGTTGCCGCAAGTATTGTTATCGTTGTTGATGCGAAGAGCGGCTGCAAGGTTGGTACTGAACTCGCTTGGGAATATGCCGCAGGCAAACCTAAGGCATTCTTCGTAAACAAGATTGACGACGAAAATTCTAATTTCGAAAACACCTTTAACGGTCTTCGTGAACAATTCGGTACGTCGGTTTGTCCTTTGCTTATTCCGTTTAATGAAGGTTCGGGACAGGTTGGTTTCTATAACCTTATTACCGATGAAGTGTTCTATTGCGAAAAGAACGGCAACCGCGTTGAAACTCAGGTTCCTGACGATTTTAAGGGTGAAATTGAAGAATATAAAATCGCACTTAACGAATCTCTTGCGCTTACCGGCGAAGAACTTATGGAAAAGTTCCTTATGGAAGAACCTTTCACGCAAGAGGAAAAGCTTTCTGCGCTTAATAAGGGCTTGATCAGCGGCGATATTGCTCCCGTATTCTGCGGTTCCGCTACCGCGCTTTCGGGTATCCGCTTCTTCTTGGATACCGCTGCTGCATCCTTCGTTGCTCCTCATGATGCTATGAAAGAAGCAGACGAAAACGGCGAAACTAAACTCTTTGTGTTCAAAACTCTTTCCGATAGCTTCGGTAAGAAGGTATTCTTTAAGGTTATGAACGGCACTCTTACCAAAGACCAAGTGCTTAATAACATCACTACCGGTCAACAAGAAAAGTTTGCCAAGATTTGTACTTGCGTTGGTAAGAAAGAAGTTGAAGTTACCGAATTTGCAACCGGAGATATCGGTTATGCAGTTAAATTGAACAACACTAATGTTAACGATACCCTCGTTGCTTCCGCTTCGGGCGAAGAATTTAAGAAGATTGAATTCCCGATGCCTTTCTATACAATGGCCATCAAGCCTTTGTCGAAGAATGACGAAGATAAGATTTCCGGCGGTATCACAAAACTCTTGGAAGAAGATCCCACTCTTCGTTACTTCAATAACTCGGAAACCAAACAAATGACGGTTTCGGGTCTTGGCGATATTCACCTTGACGTTGTATGCTCTAAACTTAAATCGAGATTCGGTACGGGCGTTGAACTTATCGAACCGAAGATTGCATATCGCGAAGCGATTAAGAAGAGCGTTCAGGTTGAAGGTAAACATAAGAAACAATCCGGTGGTTCGGGTCAATACGGTCACGTTAAGATCACCTTTGCGCCCAGCGAAAATGAAGGTTTGACCTTTACTCAAAGCGTTGTCGGCGGTAATGTTCCGAAGAACTATTACCCCGCAGTTGAAAAGGGACTTTTAGAAGCTATGGAAAAGGGCGTTCTTGCAGGATTCCCCGTGGCTAACCTTTCCGCTGACTTGTACGACGGTTCTTACCACCCCGTTGACTCTAACGAAATCTCCTTCAAACTTGCCGCAAAACTTGCATATAAGGAAGGTCTTGCAAAGGCAAATCCCGTTATTCTTGAACCGGTTGGCTACCTTAAATGTACTATCCCGACTTCCTACTCGGGCGACATTATGGGTGACGTAAGCAAACGTCGCGGCAGAATCATGGGTATGAGCGAAAGCACACGCAAAGGTTATACCGTTATCGAAGCTGAAATTCCTTCCGCAGAAATGACAGTATACGCCGTTCAATTGCGTGCTATGACTCAGGGTAGAGGTACCTATACATTCGACTTCGTAAGATACGAAGAAGCACCTGCGGAAGTTGCTCAAAAGGTAATTGCCGAAGCAAAGAAAGACGCAGAAGAATAATTTAATTAAGAATTGCAATTTATATAATACGTTTCCAAAAGTGAGGCTCTCGTAATGAAATTTAATGTAAACAAAACACGTCGCATAGCGTTGATCATCGGACTTATTATGATGTTGACCGTTGTGCTTGCCGCATGCGTGAACACCGAAAACGTTCCCGAAATTCTCGATGCAGAACGTATCGAAAACAACGCGTCCGAAGTAATCGTCGACACCAGCAATGATGACGTTTCTACCGAAGATGGACACACCGAACAACCCTCTGTTGCGGGTGTTGTAAACATCAAACCCACCACAGTTGCCGTTTACGGTACTTGTGAAGAAAACGCGACTGTTCGTGTTAAGGGTGGTGTGGAAGATGCCGAAACCGTTGCACACGGCGGCTACTATATCATCGAAGTGGATATTTGGGACAGAGATACCCTCCTTCGCGTTACTGCACAAGCAGAAGGTGAAGAAGAATCTGCCGTAAGAGAAGTTATAGCAAAGAAAAATGCTACTGCTGATACTTTGCTTGACGGCAACAGCGTTTCTGTCGGTGTTGCATCTCGTCTTTACTTCGACAAGATGGTGACCGACCTTGTAGGCGATAACCTTTATACCGCTTCCGAACTTAACGCTATCCGTTCCTATATTTCCGATACCGTTACAAGTTACTACAACGACAGAGCCGGTGCTCAACAGGTTGAACTTGTTTACGTTCTTCTTCCTAACGCAACTTCCATTTATCCCGAAATTCTTCCCGAAAGCATTACGGATAAGGCGGCTGCAAGTACGATCTACGATCAAATCAACGATACTCTTTCTCAAACCAGAGCGACTGTCGTTGATATGAAGAAGATTTTTGAAGAAGCGAAAAAAGATACCGAACTTATGGAAAAATACGGCGGTCTTTTCCGTGAAACCGATAGTTGCCTTACCGACTACGGTGCATATCTTACATACCGTGAGATTATGAATGTTGTTGCTAAACGCTTTCCCGATGCAGCTCCCAGAACCGAAGAAGAATTCGATTGGAAAGCAACCGAAGTTTTGGGTGGCAACCTCGTTGGTTACCGTGAAATTGATAAAAACGTTATCAAAGAAGAGGTTATCGCTGCAACTCCTAAATTTAGCCTTGATATAGGTGCTAATGCTCCCGGTAAATCGAAGATTAGTTCGCTCCGCAAGTATTTCGATAAAGAAAACGGCGACTATACCGTATTTACCACCGCGGATGCAGGTGACAATATTAACGGTATCGCAGAACGTTGGCTCATTGAAGATACCGGTCGTACCGATTTGGACCTTCCCAGCGCACTTATCTACCGTGATTACAGCGCACTCGTTTTATCCGATATCCTCGCTGAAAGATTTGAAAAATGTATGCTCAACAAAGCAGGTGAACTTGCACTTAACCTTACTATCGCAGGTCAGTATGCGGCAGAAGGCGATAACGTTGTTGACTACATCATCGTTATCGTTTCCGAAGAAAATCTCGATAACGCATTCAAACTCGCTCTTTCGTAATAATATATAAATTGCATTTGAATTTATACATAAAGCCGACGGTAACGCGTCGGCTTTTGTAATTCCTTTTTTGAATAATTGAAGTTTATAAAAAAATATTTGGTTTAACTATTGACAACTTGCCGACTTTGTGGTAGTATATATGGCGTTATGAATAAGCGCCGTTAGCTCAGCTGGATAGAGTAACTGGCTACGAACCAGTAGGTCAGGGGTTCGAATCCCTTACGGCGTGCCAGAAAAGAACCCACATTTGTCTACGACAAGTGTGGGTTCTTTTCAACTACATCCACCCTGTCGGGTGGGTGAAATCATCTTCGATGATGAAATCCCCTTCGGGGATGAAATCCGCCTCGACGGCGGATGGGTGGATTTAATTTCATCTGCGAAGCAGATTTCATCCGAGCGGAGTGAGGATTTCATCGCGCTCGCGCGATTTCATTAAATTTTTTTATATTCTGTGCTATATTTATTAAATAAATTGATTTTTATCGAACAGCGCCACTACACTACATTTGGTCTTTTTTACCCCTTTTTATACTACTTTTAGTCGCTCTTTCGCAGAAAAGGAACACCCTTTTGTCGATGACAAAAGGGTGTTTTTTCAAATGAAGCGCGTTTTGCTTCATATTGTGTCAGCGATATATCATTGAAAAACACAAGAAATTATGATATACTTACCAAAAAGGCGGTGACGTGATGAAAATAGCAATAATCGGATACAGCGGTTCGGGGAAATCGACGTTGGCAGGTATTCTTGCGGAAAAGTACAATACGCCGATCCTGCATTTCGATAGGGTACAATTCCTGCCTAATTGGGTGATACGCGAGCAAGACGAGAAGATTCGAATGACAAAAGAGTTTTTGGACAGCAATAATTCTTGGGTTATCGACGGTAATTACTCGAAACTGTTTTTTGACAGACGTATGGAAGAAGCCGATGAGATAATTATGATGAAGTTCAATCGAATTTCGAGTTTGTTCCGCGCATATAATCGGTATATAAAGTATAAAAACAAGACGCGTCCTGATATGGCGGAGGGATGCAACGAAAAGTTTGATTTTGAGTTTGCTTCGTGGATTTTATGGAAAGGGCGAACAAAAGCGATAAGACAGCATTATCGCAACGTTATAAAGACGTACGGCGATAAGGTGACTGTTATTAAGAATCAAAGGCAATTAAGTCGTTATATTGAGAATATATAAAGGAAAACGCTATGGTAATTATAATCACAGGTGCATCGCACGTGGGCAAGACGCTTCTTGCTCAAAAAATGCTTGAAAAATATAAATATCCTTACCTCTCGATTGACCATTTGAAGATGGGTTTGATTCGCAGCAAAAACACCGAATTAACGCCTATGAGCGATGATGACGAATTGACCGTATATCTTTGGCCGATTGTCAGGGAAATGATAAAAACGGCGATTGAAAACGAACAGAATTTGATCGTCGAGGGTTGTTATGTGCCGTTTGATTGGCAGAAGGATTTTGACGAAAAGTATCTTCAAAATATTAAATATTACTGCCTTGTGATGAGCGAAGATTACATTAAGAATCATTTTGACGATATAAAAAAATACGAGAATATAATAGAACAACGGTTGTGTGACGACTGCACGGTTGACGAGGTTTTAAAAGATAACGCCGAGGTCTTAAAGCGCGCGATAAAATATAATCAAAACTATCTGCTTATAGATGGCGAGTATGCGATTGATATATAAGTTGTTGTGCAGTTGCACTAAAATTTGATAAATGACAAAAAGAGTTATTGACAAAATGGCAAAATGTGTATATAATATAAGTGAAAAATAGTGATGTTTTATTGTTTTTCTTCGTTTTAACTCCTTTCGCAAGGAAGCCCCGACAAAAATCGGGGCTTCTGTTGCATAAATTATTGTTTTGGAAAGTCTTTTTTATGCGCATTAAACGTTTTTTGATTTTATATTTGATTTTTGCAATGTTGTTTGTATCGGCTTGTGCTCCGAAGTTGCCCGAAGTCTCGTCGGGCGACGGAATGGATTCCGATATAAATTCGTTGGTTGAGAGTTCTGAATTGTCGGTCGAAGGCTCGTCGATATCAGATGAAAGGCTCGATGATATTAGCAACGATTTGATTTCGGACACCGATTCAACAGAAGAAAGCGTGGATGTACCGACTGCTAATGAAATGCGGGTTCATGTTATCGACGTATGGCAAGGGGATTCGATTTTTATTGAACTGCCGAATGGAAAATGTATGTTGATTGACGCGGCCGAACGCGATTATTCGGGCAGAGTTATCTCGCTTATCGATTGTTTGGGTTATAAAAAGATAGATTACCTCGTTGCGACACACCCACATTCCGACCATATCGGCGGTATGCAAAGGGTTGTTCAAAGCTTTAAAATCGGCAAGGTCTATATGCCCAAAGTAACAACCGACACCGCTTCTTTTATCAATTTTTTAGACGCACTTGATAAGCAAGGCGTTTCGGTGACGGTTGCAAAGGCAGGCGTTAAGTTCGACATTGGCGATTTCCTTTCCGCCGAATTTGTCGCTCCCGTTACTATTGTTGACGACCTTAATAACTGTTCTGCGGTATTGAAACTTAAATACGACGAAAAGGTTTTCCTGTTTACAGGCGATGCCGAGATAATCGAGGAAGAAACTATTACTGCAAATATTGATTGCGACGTATTAAAGGTCGGACACCACGGAAGTTACACCTCGTCGGGAAATACTTTCCTCAAAAAATGCACACCCGATATCGCCATTATTTCCTGCGGAAAAGGGAACGATTACGGTCACCCTCACGATGCGGCGCTTAACCGACTCGATAAGGCAGGGGTTGATAAGATTTACCGCACCGACGTTTCGGGTACGGTAACTGTTTCGACCGACGGCAAAAATATTGAAGTTTCCGAGGGACTTGTTCCTACGGGTTATAATTGGGTGTTGAATTTAAGCGGTATGAAAATTCACACTACCGATTGTAAATCTGCCGTCGATATGAAAGAAGAAAACCGCGCGTATTCAATACGTACTTTAAGAGAATTGCAAAAAATGGGTTACGTTCTTTGCGGTACTTGTAAACCCAAGGAGTAAAAATATGAGAGTTATTATTGACAGAATCGAGGAGAATATTGCCGTTTGCGAACTTGAAGACGGCAAGATGATTAACATTCCTCGCGAATTGTTTGAAGATGCGTGCGAGGGCGACGTTTTCGACGTCGTTATAACGAAAAACGACGAAGTTAAAGAAGAACAAACTCGAAAGGCGAGGTCGCTTTTCGAGAAGTTAATAAACCGCGAAAATAAAGAATAATTTGGGAGGTTTTTCATGTTGAATTTACTTTCACGTTTAATGCTTACTATACCTGAGGAAGACGTGATGTACGGGTATTATGATCCGATGCCTGTTGATGAAGCGCAGATTTTAGGTATAGTTGTTTTGGTGTGGTTGGGCTTGTTGCTCTTTTCACTTGCTAACTACATTCTGTTTTCATTGGGACTTTACAACGTTGCGAAAAATAATAACGTAAGCGCGCCCGGTCTTGCTTGGGTTCCCGTCGCGCGTCAATGGGTAAAGGGCTCTATCGTTGATTTTCATTCGAAGAAGCGTGGATATGACTCGAAATGGCGCATACTTTTGCCGATTTTCGCGTGCTTGCCGTTTTTGGTTTTCATTGCGATGTACGTTGTGATTATCGGAACTGTACTTGCAGCCGCGGATGCGTTGAGCCCGCCTGACTTGTATATGACCGAAGAACTGTCGGCGATGATTATAACGTTTGTCATCGCATACATAGCTTTGCTTGTTGCTGAGTTGTTGAACATTATTTCCAACATAATCGTTGACTACAAAATTTATGAAGAAATTGTTCCGAAGAAAGCAATTATCTATACGTTTTTGAGCTATTTTATTCCGTTGGCAAAGGGCATTTGCCTCCTCACTTGCAAGAAGTACGGCAACGGAATAAAACAAGAACCGATTGCATTTGCACCGCAAGGACAAAACAATTTCGGATTTGATTATCAACCTCAACCCCAGCAACCACAGTTTTATCAACCTCAATCCCAACAACCGCAATTTTATCAACCCCAACCTCAGCAACCACAATTTTATCAACCCCAACCCGAAACGGTTGACCCATTGCAGACTCTCGAATACCTCGTTGAAGACGATGTAGCACAAACGGTTGGAGAAGTAATGGAAGCCGCGCCTATTGAAGAAATCGCGCCAACCGAAGATATTGACGATTCGGATATATTTACAGAATGATATAAAAATAGGGCGATGCACCATAGTGATAAATCGCCTTAAAACAGCCAATTTTGCACAATACTGCATCAAAAAACTGCGATATACGCTCGTATTATCGCAGTTTTTTTCTTTGTCTTGTGACAAAACTATCAAGTTTTAAGGTGCAATGCAGTTTTGACCTTGACCGATTCGACTTGCAACGACGGCAAAAAACGAAGGAATACGTCCGTATTTCAAGGCTTTTTGACTATGTTGCAGGGTGAAGCGGTAGGTCAAAACCGTTTTCTCACTGTGGTGCATCGCCCAACCAAGCGGTGTTTTTACTTGCTTATTCAAATTCTGCGACTGCTTTTTTCAAGAGGTCGATAATAGGAAGTTTTTGCGGACAGATATCTTCGCATTGACCGCATTCGATACAGGCACTTGCTTTGCCTCGCGTACCGCCTGTGATGAAGCCGTAGTGTTCCTTGCCGTTAAAGGTGGTGTAACGGCGGGAATTGTTGACACACTTGAAAATCGAGGGAATCGGGATATTGCTCGGGCAACCGTCAACGCAGTAACCGCAAGCGGTGCATTTGATTGCATCGAGTTCGTCGAGAATCGCGACGACGTTCTTGATTGCCTTGTGCTCATCGTCGGAGAGCGGCTTGAAATCCGCCATGAACGATATATTGTCATTAAGCTGTTCGGTATTGCTCATACCCGAAAGAACCATAAACACGCCGTCAAAACCGGCAGCATAGCGTATTGCGAAACTTGCGTCACTTCCGCCGAATTTTGAAAGTTCTTCTTTTGCCTTTTCGGGAAGACCTGCAAGACTGCCGCCCTTTACGGGTTCCATAATAAGAATCGGTTTGTTGTGCTTACGGCAAACATCGTAACATGCTTTGCCCTGCACATTTACGTCATCGTAATCGACGTAGTTGAACTGAATCTGCACAACCTCGATTTCGGGGTATTCGGTAAGGATTTGGTCGAGCACCTCGGATTTATCGTGGAAGGAAAGTCCGACGTGTTTGATTTTGCCCTCTGCTTTGAGTTCAAACGCCGTTTCATAAGCGCGGCATTCCTTGAACTTCTTGAAACTGTTGGCATTTTGGGCGTGCATTAAATAAAAATCAAAGTAATCGACACCGCAAATTTCGAGTTGCTTTTCGAAAAGCGGGCGAATTTCCTCATTCGTTTTAAAATAGGGGCCTGAGAGTTTGTCGGTTAAGATAAATTCGCTTCTGTCGTGGCGTTTAACAAGCGCTTCGCGAATGGCAGGTTCGCTTCTCTTGTTTATGTAACCGTGCGCCGTGTCGAAATAGTTAAAACCTGCTTCTAAAAATGTATCTACCATTTCGCATAACTGTTCGTGGTCGATTTCATCATTCTTCATCGGCAGACGCATACAGCCAAAGCCGAGATTCTTTTTTACTTCCTTGAAAATTACGCTCATAACAAACGCCTCCTTGTTTGATAGATATATTTTATCGTTAAATCGACGTTTTGTCAACAATCGGTTTTTACGCTTTTTTCGCTTTACCGCCGAGTGTGACGTTTATCATGACGTATGCAATCACCAAGACCGCAACGGTAACAGAAACAATCGCAAACATAGTGCCTATTCCGACCTTGTCGCCGAAGAAATAGATGTTGCAGTCAATTGCATTTTTTATCTCCTCGACTGCGCTTTCGGGCAGACCTGCATCGGACAATGCGTTGATTGCCCCTCTCATCGCGTGGTTACGGAACAGCGCGGTGCCGTATGTGCCGGGGAGGAGGGAAATGACGTTTTGAAGCCCTTCCGAAAATTGCGAAATAGGCATATATGCGCCGCATATAAAGCCGTAGCAGGAACTTACGATACTTCCGATGGCGGAGATTTGACCTTGACTTGACATGAAAAATCCGATAACCGACGAAAACGCGGTGCCGAACATAGTCATAAGGAAAATATCGAAAACAAGCAACAAAACATCGGCAACGGTTAGATACCAACCCATAAATGCCGTATAGATCAAACAAGCACTCAGCGCGATGAGATTGAAAATGAGCGTGACGGAAAACGTTGCGATATAATAACTCAACGCGACGTGCGAATGTTTAACGGGGGTGACGGCGATGTCGTTGTACGCGCCGTTGACCTTGTCTTGTACCATAAGCATATTCGAGCAGAATGCGACGGTGATGCAACTTACAGCGAGTAGCGATGACATCAACTGACCGCCGACACAGCCGTCGATGATGTTTTCGTCGATGTTTAGAAATTCGGGGATAGACAGCATAAAACTGTCGCGATAGACGTTGCCCAAAAAGGTTGAATAAAGCACCAAGAGGATAAGCGGAGTAATCAGAGAGGTGAAAAACAACCCCTTGTCTTTGAAAAAGAGTTTTATGTTACGGTTGATAAGTCGCGAAAAGGTTTTCATTTTTCGTCACCTCCGCTTAATTTCTTGCCCGTGACGGCGAGGAATACGTCGTCCATACCGCCTTTTGTTATTTCATAGTCGCGGAATACGTCTTTGTGCTTGACAATCAAATCGGTCGCCGCGGAAGTATTCTTGACGGTTATACGATACGCGCCCTTGACTTCCTCAAAGGGCATACCGAGAGTTTTGACTTCTTCTTCGGATACGTCATAGAGAGTGATGAAATCGCAGGAAAAGCGGTTTTTGAGGTCGTGGGGCGTGCCCTCGGCGGCAATACGTCCGCTGTCTAAAATAACGACGTTATCTGCGCCTGCCGCTTCCTCCATATAATGAGTTGTGAGGAAGACGGTCATATTAGATTCGGTTTGAAGTTTCTTGATTACGTTCCAAACCGTCTTTCGCGTTTGCGGGTCAAGTCCCGTGGTGGGTTCGTCGAGGATTAGTATTTTCGGCTTGTGAATCAGCGCGCGTGCGATGTCGATTCTACGCTTTTGACCGCCCGACAGTTTCGAAAGAGGGCGTTTTAACAATTCACCGAGGTCTAAAAGTTCGGTTAATTCTTTGATACGCTTTTCGAGTTCGCTGCCGAAAATACCGTAAAGCGCAGCGCGGCTTTTCAGGTTGTCGATAACGGTAAGCTGTGCATCAAGCGCGGAGTTTTGGAAAACAACCCCGATGTCGCGTTTTATAGAATCGACATCTTTGTCAAGGTCGTAATTATTGACTTTAACGCTTCCCGCATCCTTTAAAAGCCGTCCGCAAATTATCGAAATCGTCGTGCTTTTGCCTGCACCGTTTTGTCCCAAAAACGCGAACAGTTCGCCCTCGTTGACGTTAAAACTTATTCCGTCAACGGCGTGAATTTCGCCGAATGACTTGTTAAGGTTTTCTATTTCTATTATGTGTTTCATAATTTATTTCCGATGTTTATTTTATATCTATTAAAATTGGTTCATCAATAAAGCGTAAGAGGCAAAGATTAGTCCCTACGCCTATCATAGGCGCGACGGGGATATAAGAGGGAATCGTGCAGGTGCGCAATTTGTCACCTTGGATAAATATTTCGGATTCAAGCTGTTCGCCTTGACGTGTTTCGTAGGTGTGTTCGCCTTTTATGCTACCCGTTTTTACGGGATAAATGTCAACGCGTATTACCTTGCCCATAAATTCTTTTTTTGTAACGAACAGATATATTTTTGTTTTTTTAATTACTAACCCTAAAAGCAAAAAGGGAACGAGGTAGAATACCGAACTCAATTCTGTGATATCGGTAAGATAAAACAGCAGAAAACTGCCGACAGATATAAACGCAAACCAAAACAAAAACGAAAAAATCGCCCTATTTTCGCGTTCTTTTTGTAATTTTCTCGCTTCTTTAATTGTCAGCATAATATCCGCCTCTTATTCAACAATAGCCCCCTACGTGTTTGAGGGGGCTATTGCATTTTGATTTATAAACGATTATTCTTCGATAACTTCGGCGTCGAGGACTTCAACTTCTT
>JAGBUH010000193.1 GCA_017630915.1 Clostridia bacterium | reverse complement strand
GTCGGAGATTAGCTACCGATGACGGGATTATCCCTGTTGAAATCATACCTGCAAAAGAGGATTAGGCAGATAAAAAGGGATATTGAGGAAATCTCCTAGGCTGAGATACTGAGTTATATTCACAATATTTACTCACAGGCACAAAACGGATTGCAGTGTGGACTTATAGGCAATCAAGTCGCGGACGCAGTGATGCTCCGACATAGGCTTTAAAGGGGAACCGCTTCATTGGCGACAAGGAGTAGCCTGTGGGGAAAACCTACTTGACCGCATGCCACAAAGTTTACGTTTTGTGCCGCCATCGCTTTTCTCGCTCCGCTCTCAATCGAAAACCATGTTTTCGATTGGTTTTTTGGAGTTCCGTTCGCTCGCGCAGGATTCGTGCGCGTCGCTTATCGCTCCTTGTCCGAATCCTCGGAACTCATAGGTATATTTTTCGAGGCACATGTCCTCGAAAAATATGGATTTTAATTATATTTGTTTTAGATTTGAAGGGTAATTGAATTATTTACCCCAAAACCGTATTTTTTGTAGGGAAAGGGTTTGTCCCTTTCCGCAACATGACTGTTAGTATTACGTAAGGTCAAATTGAAAATTCTTCGGAATGGGATAAACCCATTCCCTACACGGCTTAATTAAGGAAACAAAAAATGGACGACAAACCTTCACCTCGAAGTAAAGAAAAAAAGAATACAAAGAAAAAAGGCAACACCTCATGGATAGTTCTTGCCTTTTCGTTAAGCTTTATCATAACGGCGATTATGTCTGCCGCGAGCGACAAGGTCGTCAGCCTTTTGCCGTTAATTGTTGCCGCGTTGGTGCTTATAACCATCATCTCGCTCGGTATTATTTTCGATATCATCGGTCTTGCGGTGGCAACTGCCGATATCGCGCCTTTTAACTCGATGGCGGCAAGGCGGTTAAAAACCGGTCAAACAGCGGTTTGGCTGATTAAAAACGCCGAAAAAGTAAGTTCGTTCTGCAACGACATCGTCGGCGATATCGCCGGTGTCGTCAGCGGTGCGACGGGCGCAGGAATCGCGGTAAAACTTTTTATAAACCTCGATTCAGATATTGCTTTTTTGCTGACACTCGCGCTGACCTCGCTCATTTCGGCTTTCACCGTCGGTGGAAAAGCGCTCGGCAAATCGGTCGCTTTAAATAACAACGTTAAAATTGTAACTGCTGTTGCGAAAGTGCTTTGCGGTTTCAGAAAATAAAATAAATGACGGAGGACAAATCCGTAAATAACATCGCGCCGGCTTAACCGACGCGATATTCGGATAGAGATATATGCTCCTCGAAAAAATTAACTCGCCGAGCGATGTCAAATCGCTCACACTTGACGAATTAAATACACTTTCAACCGAAATCCGACAGGAAATCATATCCACCGTTTCAAAAAACGGCGGTCACTTGGCGGCGAATCTTTGCGTTGTCGAACTAACTATCGCGCTTCACCGCGTTTTTGACACACCCAAGGACAAGATTATTTTCGACGTCGGACATCAAAGTTACGTTCATAAATTGCTCACGGGAAGACGTGACAATTTTTCGTCTTTGCGTAAATTCCAAGGCATTTCGGGTTTCCCGAAGCGTGACGAAAGCGAACACGACGCGTTCGGTGTCGGACACAGCTCGACAAGTATCTCCGCGGCGGCAGGTATCGCGGCGGCGAATCTTTTGTCGGGTAACGATGCTTACACGATAGCGGTTGTCGGCGACGGCGCGTTCACAGGCGGTATGATTTACGAAGCGCTTAACAACTGCTCCGACAAGGAAAAGTTGATTATCGTGCTTAACGACAACGATATGAGCATATCTCCCAACGTCGGCGCGATGAGTAACTATTTCTCGAAGGTTCGTTCAAGCGCGAAATATTTCAGAATAAAAAACGGAACAAAACGCTTTTTTGAACATATCCCCCTTGTCGGCAACGGCATGATAAAATTGGCGCGCAACGCGAAAAACGGATTTAAACGTATCGCGATGAGCCAAAACTTCTTTGAACAGTTCGGTCTTAACTATTACGGTCCCGTCAAGGGCGACGACATAACCCACCTTGAACGTCTGCTTACCGAGGCGAAAGACGACAAGAAATGCAGCGTCGTGCACGTCTGCACCACGAAGGGCAAGGGTTATGCCCCTGCCGAAGAACATCCTGACATTTTCCTCGGCGTTTCGGGCTTTGATATCGAAAGCGGTAAGATTAAGTGCGGAAGCAAGGAGTCATTTTCCGACCGTTTCGGCAAAATGATATGCGATTTCGCCGAAAAAGACGAACGTATCGTTGCAATCACCGCCGCCATGCCTGACGGCACGGGGCTTTCGGAATTTTCGAAACGTTTTAATAACCGCTTTTTCGACGTCGGCATCGCCGAAGAACACGCGATGACCTTCGCTTGCGGACTTGCAACCGAGGGTTATATCCCTGTTTTCGCGGTGTATTCGACCTTTATGCAAAGGGCGTTCGACCAACTTTTGCATGATGCCGCGCTTCAAAACCTCCACGTTATCGTTATGCTCGACCGCGCGGGTTTGGTTGCTAACGACGGCGCAACCCACCACGGCATTTTCGACAGCGCGTTTATCTCGGAAATACCGAACGTCACGTTCTATTCCCCCAACAGCTTCGATTCGCTTTATGAATGTTTTGATAAGGCAATAAAGGCAAACGGACCTGTCGTTATCCGCTACCCCAAGGGTTGCGAATGTGATGTTAATAACTTTAATAAATGTGACGGATTTGAATATCTTGACATCGGCGAGAATGTCAAAAACGCGATTGTCACCTACGGCAGATTAACCGATAACGCGATTGAATCGGCGCAAATTTGCAAGGAACAAAACCATTCCGTTCGTGTGATTAGCATCACTCGTCTCTCCCCTCTCCCTATTGATGAATTGATTGATAAACTTAATGATATCGAAAATATCGTTTTCGCCGAAGAAGGCATCAAAAACGGCGGTGTCGGTCAACGGCTCTGCTCGGCTATGGCGGAAAAGGGCGTTTTGAAGAATAAAAACTTCAAAATCAAAGCGATTGATAATATCTTCCCGCAACACGGAAGCAACGACGAATTGTTGGATTTGCTTTCGCTTTCTCCGACAGATATCGCGAAAGAGTTGTTGGAATCAGAGGGTAAAACGTTATGAGGCTTGACGTTTTTCTAACCGAAAACGGCTATTTCAAAAGCCGCAGTAAATCGCAATCGGCGATATCAAACGGCGAAGTAATTGTTGACGGAGTAATGGTGTCAAAACCCTCTTTTGAAGTTGACGGAAGCGAAAAGATTGAAGTAAAAACGGTTTCACGCTTCGTTTCCCGCGCTGGTGAAAAATTATCCCAAGCGCTCGACGTTTTCAAAATCGACGTTACAGATTTAACAGTCCTCGACATCGGCGCATCGACGGGCGGTTTTACCGACTGTGTGTTGCAAAACGGCGCAAGTCACGTTTTCGCGCTCGATGTGGGAAGCGCACAGATTGATAAAAAACTTATTAACGATAATCGCGTTACGGTTATCGAAAACTTTAACGCGCGTTATGCAAAAAAGAGTGATTTCGATAAAGAAATCGACATGATTGTAATGGACGTTTCGTTCATTTCGCAAACACTAATCTACCCTGCCTGTGCCGATATTTTGGATTGCGGTAAATATATGATAACGCTTATCAAACCGCAATTCGAAGCAGGTAAAAAGCACATCGGCAAGGGCGGAATCGTTCACGACCGCGACGGCAAGATTTTATCGGAAATATTAGAAAAACTTGATATTTCGGCAAAACTTTGCGGTTTTGAACGGATAGATTTCACCGATTCGCCGATTCAGGGCGGCGACGGCAACAAAGAATACCTTGCCCTATTTAAACGGGTAAATACCGAGAAAGAGTGATTTTTATGACGGTTGGAAAGGTGCTTCTATTCCCCAGCCCGAAAGGCAACGTGGGCGACAATCAAATAAAGCCGATTGAAAACCGTTTGGATTCGCTCGGAATCGCTTACGAAAGATACAGCGAAGAAACCGACTATGACTTCGATGCGATTTTGGCCCTCGGCGGTGACGGTACGATGCTTAATGCATCGCGGCTTGCTTTCCGCAAGAACAAACCGATTATGTGTATCAATTTCGGCACACTCGGTTATATGAGCGGTTTGGAAAACAGCGAACTTGATATGCTTTCCGCCCTTAAAGACGGTTTTAAAACCGAAAAGAGAATGCTTTTGGATATAAAGGTTATTCGCAACGGAAATATTATCGCCGAATCGACGGCGTTGAACGAGGCGGTTATTTCAAGACAAACCGACGGCGAGATTGCTAAAATCGAACTTATTTGCGACGGCGCAACCGTTTGCGCCTATCGCGCCGACGGTGTCATTTTCGCTACACCGACGGGTTCAAGCGCCTATGCAATGAGCGCAGGCGGACCGATAATCGATACAAAATTAGATGCGTTTTGTGTCTGCCCTATCTGCCCTCACACCTTGGGCGCAAAAGCGATGATTTTTTCGCCCAACTCTGTTTTAGAAGCGTTGAACAATAACGAAGTAGACGAAAATTTCCTCATTTCCGACGGCAGAAAGGTTATAAACCTTAAACACGGTGACCGAGTAATCGTTTCAAAATCGCCGCACGTTCTCGAACTTATAAAACTAAAAAAAGATGCGTTTTACGAAACGCTTTATAATAAAATGTCTTAAAGGACAAAAAAATGAAAAGTATCAGACATACTAAAATTCTTGAACTTATAAAAGAATACAGCATCGACAAGCAAGAAGATTTGCAAGCGAAATTAAAGGAGCACGGCTTCGACGTAACTCAGGCAACCGTTTCGCGCGATATACGCGAACTCGGTATCATCAAGTCGGTCGGTTCCGACGGTGTTTATAAATACCGCGCTGTTAAAGAAAGCAGTGATAACGGCAACAACGGCAAATTTTCGGTAATCCTGCGCCAAGCGGTGACGAAGGTTTCGGCTGCGAATAACCTTATCGTCGTCAAAACCCACACAGGTATGGCTTCCGCGGCAGGCGCGGCGGTCGATTCAATGGAACTTGTTGACGTCGTCGGCACTTTGGCAGGTGACGATACTTTGCTCATCATCGCCACCGATAACGAAACGGCTTTGAAGATAACAAGACTTTTAAACGACCTTATATAACTTGACACAAAAACGTTATTCCCAAAGGGGATTTTTGAAAAAATCCCCCTTTAAAACCCCTTAAACTTTTTTATGATAATATCCACGAAAAAACGATAGTATTTTCGAATTTGAAGTTTTTGAGGATTGTCAAGAGACTTTTTACAAAAAGTCCCTTGACACAAAAAACGTTAATTCAAAAAGGTAATTTATATGCTCACTTCGATTTATATTGAAAATATTGCGTTGATAAAACGGCTCTCATTGGAGTTGCCCAACGGTTTTTGCGCTTTCACGGGCGAAACCGGCGCAGGTAAAAGTATCATAATAGATTCCTTGGGTCTGCTTTGCGGTGCGCGAAGCGATAAGGATATTATCCGCACGGGCGAAGACGAAGCGACGGTTGAGGGCATTTTCTTCATCGACGATAAAAAGGTGCTTGATACCTTAAACGAGCAAGATATCACCCCCGAAGAAGACGGAAGTATCACCATTTCGCGCAAAATCTCGCGCGACGGACGTTCGGGCGCGAAGATCAACGGGCGTAACGTTCCGCTTTCGCGTTTGAAAAGCGCGATGTCGCTCATGCTTTCGATTCACGGTCAGCAGGATACCCAAGCCTTCGCCGACACCGAAAAGCAACTGTATTTGCTTGATTCGTTTGCTTTAAATAATAGCGAACTTAACGATTACCGCGAAAAATATAAGGTTTTTCTTGATATTAAACAAAAACTTAACGCATTAAACCAAGACGATGCCGACCGCGCATACCGTCTTGATATGTTGCGTTACCGCATAAACGAATTAAGAAATGCCGATATCAAGCAAGGCGAAAAGGAAGAACTTTTAAGCGAACGCAAAATACTTGCAAACAGCGAAAAGATTGTCACAAAATCGAATGAAGCATACAGTTTGCTTTACGGCCGTGACGGTTCGGCAACCGAAATTGTCGGCGAGGCATACAGCGCCGTTTCGTCGCTTATCGGTATAATTCCCGATGCCGAAAATCTGTCGGAACGCTTGGAAAATGCAAAATACGAACTGATTGATATTGCCGAAACGGTAAGAGAATATATCGAATCGGACATTGATAACGTTCAAGTCCGCCTTGACGAATGTGAAACACGGCTTGAACTAATTAAAAAATTGGAATCGAAATATAAAGTCGATTCCGACGAATTTACTTCGCTTTTGAATGATTGGGAAGACGAATTGTCGATTAACGAAAACAGCGAAGAAGAAAAAGAAAAACTGATAAAACTCTTTGAAAAAGCCGAAAAGGAACTTAAAAAGAGCGGCGATAATTTAACGAAAACCCGTCAAAAAGCGGCAAAATCGCTTTGCGAAAAGGTTATGAACGAGTTGGGCGAACTCGATATGCCCAACGTTAAATTCGACGTAAGGTTCGAAGAAAAAGAGTTTTCGCCAAACGGTTTAGACGCTATCGAATTTTTAATCAGCGCGAACAAGGGCGAACTTCCCAAGCCTATGGCAAAAATCGCCTCGGGCGGTGAGTTATCGAGAATCATGCTCTGCTTAAAATGCGTCTTTGCCGACAGCGAATCGATTGGCACACTTATTTTTGACGAAATCGACACGGGCGTTTCGGGCAGAACGAGCGAAAAAATCGGCATCCGCCTCAAAAACGCTTCAAACGGCGGTAAAACGCAGGTTATCTGCGTTACCCACTCGGCGATTCTTTCGGCAAAAGCCGACTCGCATTATAAAATATCGAAACATGAGCAAGACGGACGTGTTATCACCAACGTTCAACTGCTCGATTTTGATAGCAGAAAGAACGAACTTGCGCGTATTATGGGCGGTTTGAACATCACCGACACGGTTCTCAAAGCGGCTGAGGAAATGCTGTCATGACCGTCAAGCATAATAAACTCCCACGTAATAAGAAAACCGCGGTAATTTTCACGGTTATCACTCTTGCGATTACGGTTTTCATATTTGTCAACTCATTACAAAACGGCGAAGAATCGGCAAAACAAAGCGATTTCTTCGTTAAAATAATAACCCCGATTTTATCCTTTTTCGGCATTGATGCGGATATCCACACAATCGGCGTTATCGTTCGCAAAGCGGCGCATTTTACCGAATATTTTGTGCTTTGTGCGTGTGCGTCGATGGTATCCCACACGAAAGACAACAAAAAATGGCTATTTGTCCCCCCGATTTATTGCTTGGCTGTCGCGTTTACCGACGAATTTGTCATGCAGATGATTACCGAGGGCAGAGCGCCCCAAATCACCGACGTCTTGATTGACTTTTCGGGCGCATTGGTGGGATTTTTGGTTGTTATGCTTGTTAAAAGGAATAAGGAGGTAAAAAAGATATGAAAAAGACCTTTGTTTTAATTATTTTCGTATGCCTGCTTCTCTCGTCTTGCGTTGCGAAAATCGACGTTGAGAATTCTATCCCGATAAAAGAAGAACTTTCCGATATTTCCTCTGACGTCAGCGACACTTCGTCTGATATCAGCGAAGTATCTTGCGAAGAATCGTCTGACGTATCAAACGATGATTCATCAACTGTTTCGGAAGATAGCGTTTCCCCGTCCCCTAACGTTCCTGAGGAAGTTATAAACTTCGGCGATTTCAAGGTCGAAACCGAATTTTCGACTTATGAATTCTTTTCAAATTCCGCCACCGGTTCTTACAAAACCAAGTTCAATTCCGCCAAAAAGAGCGAAAACGGTATCACCATAACCCTTGCTGACGGCAGAGTTATGGAACTTCAATATAAGGAAGTAACCTTTAACGAAAACGACCAAACCCATTCCGCCGAAATCAACGGTCTGCCTTTTAACGTTTCGGAATTTCACGATTCCAATAATAACATTTGTCAGGTTTTCGAATGTACAAATCAATCTGATGAAAGCAACGATTCCGACGAACAATCCACCCCGTCAATCGTCGTTAAATATTTCCCCGAATTAGAACACGGCGAAATAGATATGGCGTTTACCTATAATATTTCGGGCGAAAACGTTGTTATCAGTTACCCCGACGGAAAAGATTTAACCAAAACCGTAAAATATAACGAATCCGAAGAAAAGTATTATTTCGAATGAATATGATTAAACACGATCTTCACGTTCACACACATCTGTCCTCCTGCGCCTCGCGGGAGGCATTTATTAGCGGATATATTGAAAACGCAAAAGAATTAGGACTGACGACTATCGGGTTTACCGATCACGCATGGGACGAAACAATCGACGGCGCATCGCCGTGGTATCAATCCCAACCCGTAAGCCGTTTGCTTGCGCGTAAAGAGGAAATAAAGAATATTGATTTGAGCGAATTAAAAGTAATTTTCGGCGCGGAGGGTGAATACGCCAACTTTCTGCTTGGCATGAGCGAAAATGCGTTAGAGTTTGTCGATTACCTCATCATTCCACATTCGCACACCCACATGAAAGGTTTTGTTCTCCCGACCGACTGCATCGACAACCCCGAAAAACACGCGAATTATCTTGTAAAGTCATTTATTTCGCTTTGCCTTCACAAAAACCGCGATTTGTTTTTCGGCATCGCGCACCCGATGTCGCCCGTCGGCATGACGGTTGAAAACATCGAAAAAGTCTATTCGTTTATAACCGATTCGATGCTTGACGAGTGTGCGAACGCCGCAAAAGAAGCGAACATCTTCTTGGAAGCAAACCTTTCTATAATAAATAAAATACCGCCCGAAGCGTGGGAGAACCTCTGTATCAAACGGTTCTACGATTCTTGCAAGCGGGCGGGTTGTAATTTTTATTTAGGCAGTGACGCGCATAACGCGCAGACACATACATATCTTCATGAAAATTATATAGAACTGCTCGAACCGATTGGCTTGGACAGTTATGATTTTACAGTTGCACAACGCCATATACAGACCTTGTAAAAACTTCAAGCGCGCGGTTTCTGTCGAGGTAAAGGGTGGAACGTTCCTTGAACCATTTTTCCATCAGTTCCTCGGTTATCCCGTGGGTATAATCAACAAAGAAGCCGTCGATCAAGTCGCGTTGGTAATCGTTCAACCCGTTCATTCCCTTCTCGATTTTCAATAACTCGCGCTCGACAACGCTTCGCCTGAAACGGCAATCGTCCAAATCCGCAAGAATGTTAATTAAACGGTCGTCGTAAATTCGCCCGTCATAATCGGGCGGTAGGTTCGAAATTGCGTTCTTGCACGCCGTTTTTTCAACTTCAAGCGCGTTAAGTTCCCCCTTAATTGCCGAGTAGGCAGAAATCAAACTCTTCTTTCTCGAAAGAAGGTCTTTTGCATAATCTCTGTAATCCATTTTTCATCCTTTCGTCTTTTAAAAATCAAGCAATCGTCTATAATCGGGCGCGGATGGAGCTAACCGCGTTCCGACTCCGTACATACCGAACATTTGTTCGGTATCCGCATTATATCACCGTTGGCTAATATTGTCAATACCCTTATAAAAATAAAAATGAAAAAACTTATTCTTTTTATATTACCGCTTCTTATATCCGTTTTTGTCTGCGGTTGCAATCTTCCCAATGACAATTCTTTGTATACGCCCGAATCAACCGACGATTCGGAGTTTTCGTCGGCTGACGAGGTTGTTTCCGAAATAGAAAGTGTTGATGAGAGTTCAACCCCGATTGAAGAAATTTACGAATTCTTGCTGTCGGAATATACCGTCACGTCAACGCGCGAATCGTTCGGCACGGTTTATATTTGCGAGTATTACTTTATCGACGGCACCGTCAAGGGCGCGAAACTGACAACCACCCTATCCGATATATCTGCCGCCGAGGATTATTATGAAATAATTATCGAAGACTACCCCGATTCGACGCTTGACGGAAATACCGTCACCCACTACACCGACGACGATG
>JAGBUH010000192.1 GCA_017630915.1 Clostridia bacterium | reverse complement strand
CTTTGCCCTTGCGCTTAATAATCTTGCACTTTTCGCACATTTTCTTTACAGAAGGTTTTACTTTCATTTTTTACCTCCATTCAAATTACTTTGCTCTGAAAGTTATTCTTCCTTGCGAAAGGTCATAGATTGATACTTCAACCGTCACCTTATCGCCCGGAACGACTTTTATATAGTTCATGCGCATTTTTCCTGAAATATGCGCGGTTACTATGTGTCCGTTTGTTAATTTTACTTTGAACACTGTATTGGGCAACACTTCGATTACTGTGCCCTCGCATTCGATTACATCTGCCTTAGCCAGAATAATTCCTCCTTTGTTTGAACCTAATCATCGCTTTCTGTCAGTTTATTCACTGCTTCTCGTATAAAACGATTGGTGAGTTTATCCTGAGGAACGATAATTTCGGGTTCTATCGGTTTAAGGTGTTTGAGTTTCTTTTTCTTAGGATTTTCCACTTTACGGATTTTGCCGTCTGCGATTAACACGTAGCCTTCATCATCGGACTTACCGACGACAGCACATACGACGTTCTTATCGCGACCTGCCAAAGAAACGACCAAATGTCCTATTAAGTCATCCATTTAACAACCTCTTTAAGACGGATCCGTCAATATCAAGACGCCGTTATCGGTGACTGCAACGGTATTTTCGTAATGTGCGGATAGTTTACCGTCTACGGTAACCACCGTCCATTTATCGTTTAATACGCGCACTCGCCAATCGCCCACATTGACCATCGGCTCTATCGCTATCGTCATACCGGAGCGAATTCGCTGACCGTGTCCGGCGATTCCGTAGTTGGGAACTTCGGGGTCTTCGTGCAAGTTCTTGCCGATACCGTGACCGATATATTCCCTTACAACCGAAAAGCCGTTACTTTCGACGTAGGATTGTATTGCGTGACCGATATCTCCGATTCGTTTACCATCGCTTATTATAGCAATGCCTTCGAAGAAGCTTTGTTTAGTCACGTCGATAAGCCGTTGTGCTTCCTCAGACACAGTACCAACCGCGAATGTAGCCGCACAGTCGCCGTGATAGCCTTTATAATAAGCGCCCACGTCGATTTTAACTATATCGCCGTTTTTTAATACCCTGTTTGATGAAGGGATTCCGTGAATGATCTCCTCATTAACACTTATACACGCCGATGCAGGAAAACCTCCGTATCCAAGAAACGAGGGTTTTGCACCGTGCGACAGGATGCATTTCTTGATTTCGCGGTCGATCTGGGCGGTGGTAACGCCTTCGCGGACGTGTTCACCGCCGATCTCACGCGCAATTGCTGCGATCCTGCCGGCATCGCGCATGCGGATGATTTCCTCACCCGATTTCAAAGTAATCATATTCCGAGAGCCTTCTTCACCAAATCGGTGACTTCCGCAGGTGTTTTCTGTCCATCGACAGTAACAAGAAGGTTCTTGTTTTTGTAGTAACCGATAAGCGGTTCGGTTTCGGCGTGATATACGCCTAACCTGTGTTGTACTACTTCGGGTTTATCGTCTTTTCTTAACGTAAGCGGTGCGCCGCATTTATCACAAGTTTCGCCATCCTCGGAAGGATTGAACTTCACGTGGTAACTTGCACCGCAGGCGGAGCAGAGCCTCCTGCCGCTCATACGTTCAACGATTGCTTCATCAGGAACTTCGATATCTAAAACAACATCGATTTTTGTGTCCATTGAATCAAGCGCCTCTGCTTGTTGAATAGTACGAGGGAACCCGTCAAGGATGAAACCGTTTTTACAGTCATCCTGTGCTATTCTATCTTTAACGATGCCGATTACAACTTCGTCGGAAACGAGCGAACCCTCTTCGATAGCGGATTTAGCAGCGAGTCCCAAAGGAGTGCCTGCTTTCATTGCTTCACGAAGCATTGCACCGGTAGATAGAGTAGGTATTTTCATTTCGTCGGATATGATATCCGCCTGAGTGCCCTTTCCCGCACCGGGAGGGCCGAACAGAATGATATTCATAACACAAACTCCTTAGTCAAGGAATCCTTTATAATGGCGCATTGTGATTTCGCTTTCGAGTTGACGAGTGGTTTCAAGTGCAACGCTGACCAAAATGATCATCGAAGTACCGCCGAATACCAAGTAGGTAAGAGCGGGTTGATTCGTCCACGAAAGGAGAACAGGGAAAATCGCCATAAAGGAAAGGAATACAGAACCGATGAGTGTTACTCTGTTTACTACCTTCTTGATATAGTCAGCAGTAGGTTTACCAGGTCTGTAACCGAGAATTGTACCGCCGTTCTTCTTCAAGTTATTTGCAACTTCTACGGTGTTGAAAGAAATCGACAAGTAGAAATATGCAAAGAAAACGATAAGAATGAACATTGCGATAACGTAGAACGGATATTCGGATGTAGTGGAGAACCACTTATCCACACCGTTTTTCCACGAAGGGATTAACATTGCCAAAGTTGCAGGCATCATAACGATAGCGTTAGCGAAGATGATAGGCATAACGCCGCTCATGAGAACCTTGATAGGCAACGAAGTGCTCATACCGCCGTACATTTTTCTACCAACTTGACGCTTAGCGTATTGAACGTTAAGACGACGTTCAGAGTTGGAGAAGAATACGGTAAGGGTGATGATGAGAAGCATCATAAGAATAGCAACGAGAACCCAGAAAATGTTCTTGAAGCTTTGGCCGATAAGCTGATACATCATCGAGAAGAGTTGAGCGCCTCTGGAAACGATGTTTGCAAAGAGTATCATCGAAATACCGTTGCCGATACCCTTATCGTCGATTCGTTCGCCTGTCCACATAACGAGAGAGGAACCGGCGGTAAGAGAAACTACGATAACGAGTGCGGTGAACCAATGGTTACCGTTAATAAGAAGGTCGGGATAGGTATTTCTGACGGTAAGGAAGTAGCCGTAACCGGTGATTGCACCGAGTGCTACTGTCAACCAACGAGTGATGGTTGTAATCTTTGCTTGACCTTCGGGACCGTTCTTGGACATACGTTCAAGAGCGGGGATTGCGATAGTTAAAAGTTGTATAACGATCGACGCGGTAATGTAGCGGCTAACACCGAGTGCAAAAAGAGTACCCTGCGAGAACGCATAACCGGAAAGCATATTGAAGTAGCCCACAAGTGTGCCGCTTGCTTCTTTCATTACTTCTGCGAGTTCAGCGCCGTTTATAAAAGGTACAGGAATGGCAGAGCCAAGTCTGTAAAGAACGAGCACGAAAATCGTAAAGAGGATCTTTTTCTTAAGATCGGGAATTTTCCATGCGTTACCGAAAACCCGGAACATTATACCACCTCAGCCTTTCCGCCTGCTGCTTCGATCTTCTCTTTGGCCTGAGCCGAGAAAACAGCTGCTTTAACGGTAAG
>JAGBUH010000191.1 GCA_017630915.1 Clostridia bacterium | reverse complement strand
TGAAGGGGGACCGACGAAGTCGGTGGATGAGGTGTAGCCGTCGCAGACGGCGTTTTCAATAAAAAACGGCAGAAAACCGTAGTTTTCTGCCATTAAACTTTAATTATAAACTATCTCGTCCATGTTCCATTCCGCAATCAAATAGATAACGTAATCGGGCTTTTCGGTCTGCATAAGATTCTTTTGCCATGCGTAATTCCACATACCGATATAATGCGTGTTGTTCATGCGTTCGGGAAGAATATCATAAATTCCCGCGCAATATGAATCGCGGTAAACAACGCAGGAGGGAAGTTCGCTTCTGTCGGTCTTAAACACCTTTTCTTCGGTCGTGAGGTCGTTATAAATCAACTGCATACCCCTGTAACGCGGTACTTTCGTGATGTTTCCGACGTCTTCGAAATCGAACTCGCGGTAATATGCATATTCCTTAACCTTTTCCTGCTCGATACCCAAATATAAACAAGCGTCTGCGCTTATGTAATAATCCGCCGTCCACTTGAATTCGTCAACTTCGCGCGGCTTTGCGCTCGGGAATTTCTTGGAAATATGGTCGAATAACTCTTTGTAACCGAGATATGCGCCGTAATCAGCCCAATGGCTGTCGAGTTTGTAATAAAGGGGCATCTCATCGTTTTTGTGAAGTTTAAACACGTTACGCAAGTCGATAACCGTCGCACCTGCTTTTTTAAGCCCGTCGGTTACTTGGTCAAGACGCGTCTGTCCGCTGCCTTTGGTGAGAAAATCGGGGGCAAGTTCGGGGTAGGTGGTTAAAACCGAGGGAACAATCATATAAATAATTTCGGCATCTTCGTTGTATTCACGAATCTGTTCGATTCTCGATTTAACACGGCTCGTCATACCCGTAATAACGTTGTTTCCGTAGAGGTTGTTGCCCTCAAAATCTTCTATCATCTTTTCGATGAAGAATTGGAAAGCATTGTTGCTGCCAAACGCCCAAGTCCAACTGCTCGGCGGTTCCGTCGGCTTCGCGAAATAGGTTCGCGGTTCATCAACTTCAACGCCGTCAACCTCTTGGGTGAAGGTTACTCTGTGCGATTTACCTGTCTTGGTAAACGACATTTCGAACCAACCCATGTATGAATCAACGGTTAGCGATTCGGTACCGATTGTCGCCGTGACTTTCGCGCCTTGGGCGCAGGTGCCGATCATCACAAACGTCGGGTTTTGCGTGTAACGGGTGAACAGCAATCTGACCGCATTTTCGGGCAGGTCGTCTTTGGCTTCCTCGGAAGATGTATTTTCAACTTCGCTGCTGACAGTAGTGCTGCTGTCATTATTACTGCTCTCAACGTCAGACGAAACCGATTCGTCGCTTATATCTTCGCTCGTGCTGTTAGAGATAACAAACGAACTGTCGCCATCGTCACCGCAAGAGGAGAGGACACAGGTTGACAGCATCAAAACCGCCAATATCAAAAAGCAAACTCTTTTCATAAAATAACCTCGTTTATTGATTTCTTCTATTATAGCAGTTAATTGACAATGAATCAAGTGTATGATATAATTTAAACAATAAATTATCGGAGAAAACAATGGAAAACTTAAAAATTGCCGTGCTCGATTCGGCAACACTCGGGAACGATATAAAACTTGATTTGTTTAACGACTTGGGCGAGGTGGAAATCTATTCGACATCGACCACCGATGAAGTCATCGAACGTGTCAAAAATATCGACGTTTGTATTATAAATAAGGTTAAATTAACCCGTGACGTGTTGGTTCATGCCAAAAATTTAAAACTAATCTGCGTCGCCGCAACGGGTTATGATAATATTGATACCGCTTATTGTAAAGAACGCGGTATCGCCGTCTGCAACGTTGCGGGGTATTCAAAAAACTCGGTGTCGCAATTAACGGTTGCTATGGTGCTGTCCGCGTCGGTGAATCTGCCTGCCTTCCGCGAATCCGTCGCAAACGGCAGTTATTCAAAAGGTAAAGTGCAAAATATTTTAACCCCCGTCTATCACGAAATTTCGGGACTTACTTGGGGAATAATCGGCTACGGCGGAATCGGACGTCAGGTCGGTTCTGTGGCAAAAGCGCTCGGCTGTAAAGTCGTTGTCAATAAACGCACACCCGTCGATGATGAAGTTTGTTTGCCTCTCGACGAACTTTTGAAAGTGTCCGACATAATCACCGTTCACGTGCCGCTGACCGACGAAACACGGAATATGATAGGCGAGAGGGAAGTATCGCTTATGAAAGACGGCGTTATCTTGGTAAATGTCGCGCGCGGCGCGGTGTTTGACGAAGAATCGGTTACCAAAGGCGTAGAATCGGGCAAAATCGGCTTTTTGGGTTGTGACGTGTATTCTGTTGAACCTATGCCCGAAAATTACCCCTATTCGCGTATAAAAGCTCTTGATAACGTCTGCCTCACACCGCACATGGCTTGGGGCGCATACGAAGCCCGTGTTCGCTGTATGGAGGAGATTTATCAAAATATCAAATCCTTCCAAAACGGCGATACACGTAACCGAATCGTGTGAAACTCATTTTGTAAAACAATATAAACAAATGTAAAAAAGCGTGGCTTTCAAATGAAAACCACGCTTCTTTTTGTTATTCTGAATTATGCGGGAATGCTTTCGATAGCAACGATGTGAGGTTGAACGCCTTCGTACCAGTAAAGGAAGCCCTTCATATTGAGGCAGTC
>JAGBUH010000190.1 GCA_017630915.1 Clostridia bacterium | reverse complement strand
GGTCGTGTCCGAGCGCAGCCGCTTCGGTTAAGTCTTCATTAAGGCGCAAAGCGCGTGCTATTGTACGCGCGATTTGAGCAACTTCGAGAGTATGCGTCAAACGGGTGCGGTAATGGTCGCCCTCGGGGGCTAAAAACACCTGCATTTTATGCATCAATCGACGAAAGCTCTTGCTGTGAATAATACGGTCGCGATCGCGTTGGAATTCGGTTCGCACCGGACACTCTTCTATCGGATAAACTCTGCCACGTGTGTTCTTCACGCGGAACGCAGAATCACAAAGAAACGACTCCTCATAAGCGAAAGTACCGTCTTTAAACATAAACAAATTATCTCCTTAAAAGACAATATTTTATTGTTTTTCAAGAATATATACGCATACTTTTACAAATTTACTTTTTTCGTCTTAAATTTTTTAAAATAAAATTTATAGATACTTTTATCGTTAGTCACTTGTCTTTTTAGGAAAAATGTGGTATAATACTATAATTAAAACCGATTGGTGAAAAAATGTTTGGATATATACGTCCCGTCAAGGGCGAACTTTACGTTAAAGACAGCGAATTTTACTCGGCTGTATACTGCGGTTTATGCAGATACGGCGGCAAAAACATTTCGCATCTTACACGTTGGCTTTTAAATTACGATTTTGTTTTACTCGCTTTGCTTCGAATGTCGTTAAGCGGCGAAAAGGTTTGTGTCGAAAAGAAACGCTGTCCTTACAAATTGGGCAAAAAAGCGTGCGCTTGCGCAGACGGAAGTTATGCTTTTGTTTGTTCAGCGTTTGGATTGCTTACATACGGAAAACTGCTTGACGACATTAAAGACGAAAAAGGATTTTCGCGTTTTTGCAAGAAAATGATAAAACCGATTTTTGCCCGTATTGCAAAGAAATCCGACACTTATGACGGACTTCGCGACATAGTAAACGAGGGACTTAACGCAACCGATATTGCCGAAAGTCAAAACCTTGATTCTGTCGACAGGTCAGCCGACGGATTTGCGGCTATGATGAAAAAAATAGCTTCTTATGGATTAGATGGCGAAAAGAAACTCATCGCCGAAAGTTGCGGTTATCACATTGGGCGGTTTATTTATATTGCCGACGCGCTCGATGACATTAAAGACGACGAAAAAAGCGGCAATTACAACCCATTGCTTAAAAAATACGAAAACTCAGAAAACGCTATTTCACACTTAAACGAAATCGAAGAAACGTTATATGACAGTCTAAACGCATTTTCGAATCATTACGCATTATTAGCAAGCAACCCTATAAATGCTTATGACAGATTGATATTCAACATCGTCGAACTCGGCGGAAGAAATGCGGTAAAGCGCATTATTGAAAGGAAAAACGAAAAATGAATAACCCTTACGAAGTTTTGGGTGTTTCGGAAAACGCATCCGATGAGGAAATTAAAAAAGCGTACCGAAAATTAGCAAAACAGTATCACCCCGACAATTACACAGACAATCCGTTAAAAGACCTTGCCGACGAAAAGATGAAGGCGATAAACGAGGCTTATGACCTGATTCAGAAAGAACGCGCAGGCAACGGATACAACAGACAACAAAATTATGGATATAACAGCAATAACACAAACAACAGTTATTACGGCGACAGCGGTTTTGCGCGTATCAGACGCCTTATCAATTCGGGCAGAGTTGACGAAGCAGAAGTCCTTTTAAACGGCATGGGCTCGGGCGAAAGAAACGCCGAATGGCATTTTCTTATGAGCCTTGTTTATTACCGCAAGGGTTGGTTGCAAGATGCACGAAGCGAAATCAATCTTGCGTGTTCAATGGACCCTTATAACCGTGAATACCGTAATTTCCAACAACGTATGAGCAGTGGCGCGTATTCAAGCCCTTATTCAAACATGAACACAAACGAGATAGGATGTTCGACCTGCGACATTTGTCAAGGTTTACTCTGCGCTGACTGTTGTTGCGAATGTTTGGGTGGCGACTGTATTAGGTGCTGTTGATATGAAAAGTTCGAAAAAAGTTGCGCTTTCAGGCATTTTTTCGGCACTGTGCGTGATACTTTTGTTCATCGGTTCGGTGTTTCAAACTCTTGATTTGAGCGCCGCCGCGATGGCGAGCATCGTTATTCTCGTGTCGTTTATCGAGCTTGGAAAGAAATGGGCATGGGGCGTTTATGCAGTTGCCTCTATTCTTTCGCTGTTACTTTTCCCCTCCACGACCGCCGCGGCGGTCTTCGCCATATTTGCAGGTTTCTACCCTATAATCAAGGAATATCTTAACAAAATCCGCCCTTTTTGGCTCTCGGTCATCGCAAGAGTGGTTTGTTTTAATATATTTCTTACTTTGTTAATATTTGTGTCATACCGTTTTTTCGGGATCAAAGAAGATTTTTTGGGATTTAACGTCATCTTGTATCTACTCGCAAACGTAACTTTCATTCTTTACGATTTTGCGCTCGAAAGAATCGCTGTATATTATATAAAGAGAATTAAGCCAAAGATATTTAAGTAAAAGATTGACAAATAAGATACCTCATGATATAATTATATGATATTTTTTCCGGAGGATATATAATGATAAAGAGTATGACCGGCTACGGACGTCACCGCGAGGTGATTGATGGCCGTGATATATTGTGCGAGGTCAAATCGGTCAACAGCCGATACCTTGACACCAACATAAAAATCGGACGTTTATACAACGCGCTTGAAGATACCGTTAAACAATATGCATCGAGCCGTGTTTCACGCGGTAAAATGGATATATATATTTCTATCGACAATATCGCCGGTGATGATAACGGACTTTCGGTAAACGAAAAGTTTTTGGAAAGTTACGTTGCATTATTGCGCGATATAAAAAGCAGATACGAACTCGGCGGAGATGTTACGATTCAAACCGTAGCAGGCAGAAACGAAGTTTTTGTCACCACCCGTCCCGACGAAGATACCGAAGCCGCAGGCAAAGCGTTGCTTGTCGTTTTGGAAAAGGCGTTTGACGGATTCACCGCTATGCGCCAAGCCGAAGGCGAAAAACTCAAAGCCGATTTACTTTCTCACCTTTCGGTGCTTGAAAACATACGTGCAAATATAGTTGAACGTGCGCCCGAATCGGTTAAAGAAAACAACGAAAAGATGAAAGCGCGTATCCGCGAACTTTTGGAAGGCGCAAATTACGACGAATCGCGTTTACTTACCGAATGTGCAATATTTGCCGACAAGGCTGACATAAGCGAAGAACTTGCAAGGCTCGATTCGCATTTTGAGCAGTTCAAGAAGATTCTTGACGAAAACGTGCCCGTCGGCAGAAAGCTCGACTTCCTTGTTCAAGAAATGAACCGCGAAGTAAATACTATCGGTTCTAAATGCAACGACAGCGAAATAGCAAAACAGGTTATCGAAGCCAAAAGTTATGTGGAAAAAATCCGCGAACAGATTCAAAACATCGAATAGGAGGCATTTATGAAACTTATAGATGCCGGTTTTGGTAATTATGTAAACCGCGACAGAGTTGTTTCGGTCGTTTCTCCCGAATCGCTTCCGATCAGACGTCTTGTTCAAGATGCGAAGAATGCAGGAAGACTTATCGACGTCAGTTGCGGAAAGAAAACGAAGTCGGTTATCATCACCGACAGCGACCATATAATTTGCTCGGCGTACGAACCCGAGGAAATCGTAAAAACAGTTGAAGAATAATAAATCCGATAAATCAAAGAGGTATTTTGTATTATGATGCTCTACCCTACCGTTCAAGAACTTACTAACGACAAAGTGAACCGTTACAAGCTCGTTATCGCTACCGCTAAATGCGCACGTCATCTTATCGACAAGGCTAACGACGAACGCGAAAACGAAGAAATGTACAGAAACGAATTCGACCGTTACGGCAAAGACACCAAAACAAGTTACGAACTTCTTCTTACCGAAAAGCCGGTGTCTGTTGCAGTTCAAAAGCTTTATGACGGCGAATTCAATATAGTTGACAATCAATAAAAATGATTAAAGCCTATGCCTTGGTACACATAACTGATATTGCATACGGTATAGACCGCAGATACAGTTATTTTGTTCCGCATGAACTGCGTAATTCAATAAATATCGGTTCTGTTATAATAGTTCCTTTCGGCAACGCCAACAAAAGAGTCAGTGCTGTCGTCGTCGGTTTTTCCGAGGATTGCGAATATCCTCACGTTAAGCCGATTGACAGCATTATGAATTATCCTTTTGAAGTGCCCGAAAGTCTTATTAGAACCTGCACTTTTATGAAAGAGCGTTTTTTCTGCACTTTCGGAAGTGCATTTCGTGCCGTTATCCCTCCGGGAGTAAATCTCGGCACAGAAATCATTTATTCGGTGGAGGAAGGCGCAGACGCCTCGTCGCTTAACGATGCGGCAGACGTTTTGGTGCGGACAATCGGTACAAAAGGCATAGTAACCGAACGCGAAATAATTTCGGAATACGGTGAAGAATGTAAAAAGTTGTTAAACGCACTTTGCAAAAACGGCATTTTAAAGCGTGACAGCCGTGTTCCCGAAAAACTTAACGAAAAAAATCTTTACACGCATACTTTGACCATCCCCCCCGAAGAAGCGAATGTGCTTATCGAATCGGGCGAAAGTCTTACCGAAAAGCAAAAGGGGTTAATCGAACTTTTGCTTCATTATCCTGCCGCAACGATGCGCGAAATCGAGGAGATCGGCGGATATTCCAACGCCGTTGTGACGGCACTTGTCAAAAAAGGCATTGTCGAAAAACGCGAAACGTCTTTTTTCAGAGATGCATACTCTTTTGACGATGTAGAACCTGAAGGTGAATATTCGTTGTCCGCTGAGCAACAAAGCGCGGTTGACGGGTTATGTTCCCTTGCCGATTCGGACAAAGCGAACGGCGCGTTGCTCTTCGGTGTTACGGGAAGCGGAAAAACAAGAGTTATAATTGAAACTGCAAAGCATATAATCGATAACGGAAAGCAAGCAATTATACTTCTTCCCGAAATAGGGTTGGCTTCGCAGGCTGTAAAGGCTTATTCAGCCGCCTTCGGCAAACGCTTGGCGGTTATTCATTCGATGTTATCGGTCGGCGAACGCACCGACACCTACCGCAAGATTCTTACAGGTGATATTGATATTGTCATCGGTACGCGAAGCGCGGTGTTTGCACCGTTCACAAAACTCGGCATGATTGCGATAGACGAGGAACAGGCGCACACATATAAAAGCGAAATGCAACCCAAATACAATGCGATTGATATTGCAAGGTTTAGATGTAACGAAAGCAACGCGTTGATGTTGCTTGCTTCCGCTACACCGTCTATCGAAAGTTATTACAAGGCTCAAAAAGGGTTATATTCGCTTTTTGTTCTTGAAAACCGATTCAGCGGTGCAGAGTTGCCCGAAGTCATTATCGAAGACATGCGCGAAGACCCTACGTTGATGTCACAAAAGTTAATCGGCACAAGATTGACAAACGAATTAAACGCCGTAAAGATCAACAGCAAACAAGCGCTACTTTTTGTGAACCGCCGAGGTTATAATTCACATATTTCTTGCAGAGAATGCGGATATGTGTTTACCTGTCCTAACTGCTCGGTTTCTCTTACCCACCACGCATACGAGGGCAATATTCGCGGTGCAAAGAAAATGTCTTGTCATTACTGCGGATACACAAGTGTTTTGCCCGAAAAATGTCCGACTTGCGGAGGCAGCCGTATCGGGTATTCGGGGTTTGGAACACAAAAGTTACAAGACGAACTTGAAACAGACTTTCCCGATATTAAAATAACCCGTATGGATTCAGACACAACGGGCGGAAAATTCTCTCACGATAAGCTCATAAACGAATTCGCAAACGGCGAAACCGACATTCTTATCGGCACGCAAATGATTTCAAAGGGACTTGACTTCCCAAACGTCACGCTTGCAGGTGCGGTAAGTGTTGACAGTTCGCTTTATATGGACGATTTCCGCGCAGGCGAGCGCACTTTTTCACTTATCACGCAACTTGTAGGACGTGCAGGTCGTGCAGGATCAAGAGGTAAAGCGATACTTCAAACCTACAATCCCGACAACGAAACCTTAAAACTTGCAGCAAAGCAGGATTACAAAAAGTTTTTTGAAAGCGAAATAAAATTGAGGAAAGCGGTTGTATTTCCGCCGTTTTGTTCGATGGCGGTTTTCGGTTTCTCCTCGGTTTCGGAAAAGGATTGCGAAGCATTTGCGCAAAGTTTTGACACAATGCTGTTATCGCTTTACGACAAGGAATATAAAGACATTAAGATTATTAAATTCGGTCCGTTTAGGAACGGTATATATAAAGTTATGGGCAAGTTCCGTCAAAGAATCATTATCAAATACAAGGATAATGCAAAGACAAGAGAATTCTTTGACAAACTTTTGACCGAAGGTTTGAAAAATGCGCCCAAGAGCGTAAAAATCGAACTTGACACTAATCCCACAATGATTTAAGAGGATATTATGGCTGTTTTAAACATTTTAAAAGAGGGCGACGAAACTCTGCGCAAGAAAAGCAGACCGGTTGAAGAAATTACGCCAAGAATTTTACAGTTGCTCGACGATATGCACGAAACACTTGAAATCGCCCAAGGTGTCGGACTTGCCGCACCTCAGGTAGGCGTTTTAAGACGTATTGTTATTGTTGAAATAGGCGATAAAAAATACGAAATGATCAACCCCGAAATTATCGAAACAAAAGGCAAGCAGGAAGAAATCGAGGCTTGTTTGTCGGTTCCCGAAAAATACGGGTTGGTTAAACGTCCTGCATGGGTAAAGGTTCGCGCTACCGACAGAAACGGTAAAGTTTACGAAGTTAGCGGTGAAGGCTTGATGGCAAGATGTTTCTGCCACGAATTAGACCATCTTGACGGCACTCTATACATTGACAGAGCTATTGAAATGTACGATGCCGACGATATCGAGGACGAAGAATGAGAATAGTTTTTATGGGCACGCCCGATTTCGCAGTATCTTCGCTCGAAGCACTTTACGAATCGGGACATGATGTTGTTTTAGTTGTTACGCAACCCGACAGACCGAAAGGCCGTGGGTATACTCTCACCCCCTCGCCCGTAAAACAATATGCCACCGAACATGGCACGGAAGTAATTTCCCCTGCAAGTTTAAAAGATGAAGAAGTTATACAAAAATTAGTTGATGCCAATGCCGATATTTTTGTTGTTACGGCTTACGGCAGAATATTATCGAAACGTATTTTGGATATTCCAAAACTCGGTTGTGTTAATATCCATGCTTCGCTTCTTCCTAAGCTTCGCGGTGCCGCACCGATTAACCGCGCCATTATGAACGGCGACAAAATCGGCGGTGTTACGGTTATGTACATGGACGAAGGCATGGACACCGGCGACATGATATTGACGCGCGAAGTCGAGATAAAAGACGATTGGTGTGCAGAAGAATACCATGACGCACTTGCCGAAATAGGCAAAGACGCTTTAAAAGAGTTTTTGAAATGTGCCGAATGCGGTAATATTCCCCGCACAAAACAAGACGAGAGTTTGGTTTCGTATGCGGCTAAAATCGGTAATGACGATGCGTACATTACCTTTACCGAATCGGCAATTGATACAAGAAACCGAATAAGAGGTTTATCCCCCTTCCCCGGTTCGTTCTTCTTTCTTCGCGGCAAACGCATTAAGGTTAGAAAGGCGATTCTCGGAAGCGGTTGCGGCGAAGCGGGCACGGTTATTTCCACCGACAAGGGCGGTATCGAAATCGCTTGTGCCGATGGTAGTGTGATTATCACCCGACTTTGTCCCGAGGGCAAAGGGGTTTGCGATGCCGACAGTTATCTTCGCGGAAACAAAATCGAGATTGGAACAAAGGTAAATGAGTGACAAAGCACGGCTTGCGGCGTACAATGCAGTCAAAAGAATATTCGACGGCGCTTATTCAAACCTTATAAATGTAGGTGACGGTCTTAATGATTTAGACCGTGCTTTTGCTGAGAATATCGCCTTGGGCACGTTGGAACGCAAAGTGACTCTTG
>JAGBUH010000189.1 GCA_017630915.1 Clostridia bacterium | reverse complement strand
TTTTTTGTTTGTCGGGCAAGCTTATACGAAGTTTATTGCTTTTTTCGGTAAGAAATGCCGACAACGCATCAAGACGTGCGATTTGCTCGTCAAGCGACAAAGTTCCCAAACTGTCACCGAAATAGATACATTCGCGTTTAACCTCGTCATCCGACGGAAGCGTTACTACCGCTTTGCGCCATAACATCGGCAAGCCATCGCGGTGCGAGCGTATGATTTTTAAAAAGCCTTTGCTTTCCAAATAAGAATCGTTAAAATCTAAAAATATCGCGTAAAGAGGTACTCTTTCTATGCTCATTCTTCTGCGCATATATGAAAGCAATAACAGCAGCGATTCGATAGTTTTCAAACTTTCGCCCTCGTCTTTGGCAAGTGCAGTTCCGCATATATACGATGCACAAACTAAAAGCAACGCACCGAGCCAGTTCATAAAAGCCCCTCCGTTTCTGCTATTTCGCAGGTATATCCCCCATCGTAGCCGAGTATTACGCAAAGTCTGAACAAATCTCGTTCCAAAAGCAATTTCATTCTTCCGCGCAAAAGCAGTTTTTGAGGGGTTTCACAATGCGCCGATGCGATAAGGCTTACCCCTGTGTTTTGCGCTTCTATTATCGCCTCTGCTTCGTTTCCGCCGATTTCATCACATATTATAATTTGAGGCGACATGGTTCGGGTGAGCAGATTTATCGCCTCGCTTTTCGGCATTGAGGATATAACATCTAAAAGTCCGCTTTTATCTATCCCTGCCGCGATTTCACCGCGTTCATCTGCAACACCTACGCGCGTAGGCTGTATTCCTTTTCCCGACGATAACAAATATGCCGCACTTCTCAGGAAGGTTGTCTTGCCCATTGCGGGAGGCGAACAAACTAAAACTCCGCACAATCCGTCGCGGTTTAATCTCTCGACAAGCGATTTTGCGACATCGGGCAAAAATCTATGAAGTCGCAGATTTATCGAATTTATCTCCGCAAAACCTCCGCGAGGGTTCGCCCTACCGCATACTCCTGCTCTGCCGCCCTCAGCGAGAGGGATATATCCCGATGCGACATATTCGTCGCAGGTATAAAGCGAACCGCTTGTGAGTTTTGACATGCAGTCGGCGATTTCGTTATCGGTTGCGCAAATTGCTTTATGCACATTACAAACGTTGCCCTTTTCGTCGAACAAAATGTTCCTATTTCCGCAAGTAACCGATATCGGTGCGTTGCGCCGTATACGAATTTCGTTTGCCTTCTCCAACACCTCGCTCGGCAGAGAATTAACCGCGAAGCAGATTCGAAGAGGAAGATATCTAAACAAAACGTCAAGTGTATTTTTCATGTGCGTAGTTTTTTATAGGTGTTTTTAAGCCGTTCGAACGCAAACAGCATAATGCAAAGCGCAAACACTCCCACATATACAGAAGTCCCTGCCGTCGCCGATGCGACAGCACTTGTGAATTCGAGTTTTGACAAAATAAACCTTGCAGTCAATCCTCCTATAACTGAACAGATAAGCGGAAGAATTATATCGCTTACCCACCTCGGCGCAACCGACGTAACTTTATAAAGACGGTGTCTGCAAAGGATATAGGTGAACGTGTTGGAAATAACCAATAGCCAAAGGTAACCGTTTTCACCCGTGCGTGAAACGAGCAAAAGTATAAGTGTGACGCGAAGTATAGAGTTATAGACCGAAAATTTTAGAGTTTGAACCTGCTCTCCAATCGCCTTTAACAAGCCGTCGCTTACCGTTTCGACATACATAAACGGCGTTACAATCGCCAAAATTTTTATAGCATAGGCGGTATTTTCGTTCGGATAAAACGCCTCGCCGATTTCGTTGGGAAGAAAGAAAAACAAACCGCCCACCGCGACAGACAACAATGAAACGAACGACATAATTGACGATATACGTGAATTAAGCGGACGTCGGTCGGGCAGCAAATTAAGTCGGCTTATTTCGGGTGTGAACACCGAAATAAGACTTGCCAAAAAGGCAAACGGGAAAAACAGAATCGGAACAACCATGCCCCGTATCATGCCGAATTGCGACAACGCGAGCGACCTGTCGCCCGAATAACTTTCGAAAACATAGGGTATAAGCAGAGTTTCAGCGGTGTGCAGAATACTTGTAAGATAAACCGAAAGCGAAATCGGCAAGGTAACATTAACAAGCGATTGCATACTGTCGCGCTTTGTTTCTGTCGGATACGAATTTTCTCTCCGTCTGCGTTCGGGTATAACACAGAAAAGCAATAGGTATGTAAAAGAACACATTTCCGAAACCGTAACGCCCATAACGATACCGATGCACAACGCTCCGATATCCTCGGTTTGTGCCATAAACACATTCAAAAACAGCGCAATTACGGTTATCTTTACAATCTGTTCGAAAAGCGATGCCGACGAAGTTACCGTAACCTTTTGTTTGGCTATAAACCACCCTTTCAAACAGGCGGCAACCGCCATAAACGGCATACTCAAAGCAAGTATGCGTAGCGGAAATGCACAACGTTCATCGCTTAAAAATTTAACGGCAACAAAATCCGAAGCGACAAGCATAACCGCCGTCGCAACCGTACTTATAACGATAGATGCGACGAAAGAGTTCTTTAACAAAAGTTTCGCATCGCTACTGCTGCGCTCGTCCTTTTCGGCAATAAGGCGCGATACCGAAACGGTAAATCCTGCCGTAGCGAAGGTTGAAAACATTGTATAGACACTCATAATCAATTGATACAACCCCATTCCCTCGCTCCCGATTCGGTTCGAGAGAAAGAGCCTGAGGAACACGCCCAACAGTTTGTTTATAAGCGAAAACACGGTCATTGCCGCCGCGCCTTTTATCAATACTCCTGCTTTGTTTTTTATCTCTACCACTCCCTATCTGTTATACACTATGCAAATCGACTCGTTTTAATGACACAACAAAAAAGAGGCTTCCAAGAAGCCTCTTTTGAAAAACAATTATTATTGTGCTTTTTTACGTTTAATAAGGAACGAAACGAACGCGGCGATTCCGTAAATTGCAAAGAATGCCAAGGTGGCAAAGAAGATAAGCACCACCCAAACACTCGCGTTTGCATCGGGGCCGGTCGAGTGAAGCAGATAAACGCAAATCATTGTGGCGAGATAGTTGATAACAACATGCAAAGCACGCTTTGCGGGTTGCGACATATTCTTCCATTCGAGAACGAGGAACGAAAAGCCGAAAACAACCGAGAAAAACAATATTGCAAAATTCGCCATGACCATACGGTCAGCAAATGCGCTCATGCCTTCGATTTTTATATTTTCAACATCACTCGCGCCCTTTTGCGCAACCGCGGAAGTTCCGATAGACAGTATTGCAGTCCATAGAAAGTTTATCACAGTATAAGACGCAAAAGCGCGTAAACCGCACTTTAAGTATTTAATCTTCTTTTCGTCCATTATTTAACGAAGCAAGAAGTTTTTTCGGTAAGAGATTCGGGAGCAACAGATGCTACGATTACACATTCGATCTTATGTGCAGAGGTAATCTTTTCAACCTTGCATACAAAATCTTCAAATGCGGCAACATCATCTCCGCAAATTTTAAGCGCGCTGTCGATAAAGAGTTCGGTAATATCATAGTTGCCTGCGAGCATACCGCAAACGAAGCCGTAAAGTTTATCGGCATCGTCGATACCGTATTCTTGTGCATCTACAAGACGTGCATGATATTGAATATCAAAAGTGAGTTTTCTGCCACATTCAATACAGATAACCACACCGTTGGATTCCTTAGAAGCATTATTGACCGATTCGATAAGTGTTTTGGTCTTACCAGTACCTTTTAATCCTACAATAAGTTGCATAATAAAACTCCGTTCTTCCGGCTATTAGATTTTGTCGCCCGAACGCATGCCGGTATGCCATTCGGTTCTTCTATTGCTATTTTACTTTATTCTACCAAAAAAATCAATAGCATTTATAAATTATTGGCGGATTTTTTTCAGATAGATGCAATTTCGCTTAAAAGTTCGTCTTTTCCCGACTCATATCCCGGTTTTCCGAGCAAGGTGAACATGTTTTTCTTATATGCTTCAACACCCGGTTGGTCAAACGGGTTAACTTCAAGAATGTATCCCGAAATCGCACAGGCGGCAAAGAAAAAATAGATAAGTTCGCCCAACGAATAAGCATCTTTGCCTCCGAAATCGATAATAACGCTGTCGGTTCCGCCGTCGCGGTGCGCCAGAAGCGTACCTAACATCGCTTTTTCGTTGATCTCATCCATCGTCATTCCTGAAATAAAATTCAAACCATCGCCGTTTTCTTCATCAAAGGGAACAACGGGAGAATCCGCATCATTTGTTGCCGCACGGCAAATAGTTTGGAAAAGAATGGGAGAACCGTCTTGAACAAACTGACCGAGCGAGTGCAAATCACTGCTGTAAGTAACAGATGCAGGGAACAAACCTTTTTTATCCTTACCCTCGCTTTCGCCGAAAAGTTGTTTAAACCATTCGCCCATAAAACGAAAATCGGGGTCGTAACTTACCAAAACCTCAACCGATTTTCCGTGCGAAAGCATTATATTTCTAAGCACCGCGTATTTGTAAACGGGAGAATTGATGCCCGATTCGAAAATCTTTTCACGTTGAGCAACCGCACCGTTTAAAAGCGCATCGGTATCAATCCCCGCAACTGCCGCAGGAAGTAAACCCACCGCAGTAAGCACCGAAAATCTACCGCCGACGTCATCGGGAATAACAAAACATTCATATCCCTCTTGCTTCGCAAGCGACAACAACGCGCCGCGGTTAGCATCAGTCGTGGCAATAATTCGTAAAGCCGCTTCTTCCCTGCCGTAACGTTTTTCCATATATTCACGAAGAATACGGAACGCAACGGCGCTTTCGGTAGTTGTTCCCGATTTGCTTATTACGTTTATGCTGACACGTTTTCCCTCGCAAAGAGCAAGTACACTATTTAATTCATTTCCCGAAAAAGAGTTTCCGACAAAATAAACTTCGGGGTCACCCGTTTTTAGCTGGTTGTGATACGGTGTTTTTAAATACTCAATAACAGCACGTGCACCGAGATAAGAACCGCCGATTCCGACAACCAACAAAACGTCGCTGTTTTCGCGGATACGTTTTGCACAAGCCTTTATTCTTTTATATTCTTCGCTGTCAACACGCACGTTAAGGTCGCGCCAGCCAAGAAAATCGTTTCCCAAACCGTTCTTTTCGCGAAAATAACCGTCAGCTTTTTTTAAAAGTGTATCAAATGACGTAAAATCATTTTCGTTTACACTTTGCGCCTGTTTGTATCTAAAATTTACCATGTTTGTTCCTTTTTACTGTATATCTAACTCTATTTTGCCAAGCTCAAAATGAGTGCACACCATATATCCGACAAAAACTTTAATGTCAAAACAGTTATTATCGGGGTCTATAATCCAACGTTGAACGTGACATGTATTATGGTGACGAAGCGTGATTTGTATTTTTCCGTCATCCAAAATCTCATACGATGCAAAAACACTCACACGTTCTACCGTGTCAACATTCGGGTCAAGCGTAACGATTGTAGGGGAAAGATTTTTGAGCATAACATGATTAAGCAAATATTCCCCGTTACCGCAAACAAACTCTTTCTTTCCGTAGGAAGTTTCGAGTTCGACGTGCAACAAGTTTTCTCCAAACAAGCGGACTTTATTCAAATCGCAAGGATTTTCGGCAACTTCAAACGCAAGTTCACGGTTGAAACCGTTTTCATTTCTTTTGGTGATATACGCCTTATCAACATATTCGGCAAGTGCCAATTTATCGCCGTTTTCGCCGAACATAGTGTCTACAAGTTTATAAACGAGCGACAACTCGGTTTGCATATTGCCTGCTTCGCCCAAAAGGACAACAACGACATCGTCTTTGGGTAAAACCACGCAAAGTTGACCGAACGCGCCATCGCCTCTGAATCCGTCTCTTTCGTTAAGCCAGATTTGATAGCCGTAACCGACAACCCAGTCGGGTGTTCCGTTACAGCTGTTATCGGCATGGAACGATGACGCTGTTTTTATATATTCCTCGCTTACAATACGTTCACCATTGTAAATGCCCTTATTTTTGAGCATTATACCTAATTTCGCAACATCGTTATTGGAAACTTCCAAACCTGTTCCGCCCAACGTTTGTCCGTCACGACATTCGCGCCAAACAGGTTTCTTAATTCCCAACTTACTAAATAAACGTTCATCAAGGAAATCGACAAGTTTCTTGCCCGTCACCCTCTCGACAGCCGCGGCGCAAATGCAGGTTGCGGCGGTACTGTAAACGAAAGTTGTACCGGGTTCATATTTAAACGGTTGCTCGAAAAACGCCTTAACCGAATCCTCCGCCCAACGCATGTTATGGAGAAAACAGGTTTCGTGACCGCTTTGCATCGAAAGAAGATCATGAATCGTCATCTTTTTGAGTTCGTCGGTCATATTTTGAGGCATTTTATCGGGGAAAATATCACAAAGTTTGTCGCGAACCGATAATTTGCCGTCATCTACACACATTCCTACCGCCATAGATGTAAAGGTTTTGGAAAGCGAATACAAATGCATAGGAGCATCAAGGTCATACGGATTCATGGCAATTTGAATCAAAGGCTCGTTGCCCTTTATTACTTGAAGCGTACGGACGTTAATGCCATTCGCAGCACATTCTTTTAAATAACCATAGACGGCATCAGCATTGATACCGTCGGCAAGATATAAAGACATAATGTCCTCCGATTGTGGATTATTTCATTTCTCCAAGATAAATTTCACTATTTTTTCCAAGGAAATGACGCTTGATAATATTACGCATATCGACGGGGTAGAGTTCTTCGTGGAGAATATTATCTATTGAAATCCACTTTGTTCCGATTTGGTTTACATCATAAAGCAATTTATCGTTTTCTTTTTCGCTTACGATATCACAGATGAACATAAACTCGATTCTGTGAGAATCACCATTAAAGCCTTCGCGGATAAACAACAAACTCTTAGGTTCAACAGTATATCCCGTTTCTTCTTTAACTTCGCGTTTTAATGCGTCAATCATAAGTTCATTGGGTTCTTGCTTTCCGCCGGGGAGAGTGTAATATTCTTTGCCGTCTTCATTGCGCAAGTGAACAACGAGAAGACGTGTACCGTCAATAATAATTGCTTTGATTGAATTGGTTAGCTTCATGTCTTTACTCCGAAATTATGTATTTGCCGTTTCGGTTACGACCGTAACCGAAAATTTCATTTCTGTTACATTATAATGTATTGCTATTATTTTGTCGCCGTAAACTGCAGAGCGCGGGTATTTATCTCCCTCGAACTTAACTCCGCATTCGGTTTCGATTCTCGATATATATGCTTCGATCTCATCGCTTTTGACGTTGCTGTAATATGCCGTGCCAAAATTTTCTTCAAGCAAGATACCGTCACATTCACCCTCGAATTCGGGGATATTCTCGGTTATACCTATTCCCCATTCCTTTTCGGAATCGTTATTGACGCTATCTTCTCCCGATACAGCGATTAAAACCGCACCGGTTATTATTACGGCGAGAGCCGCCGCAATGCATATCACCAAAATCTTTTGGTCTTTTGCAAAAGTGACGGCTTTTTTAAAAAGATCAATGATTTTTTCTTTCATTTAAAATTTTTCCTGACGCCATTTTACTACGAACAATGCAGCCGCTCCTGCAATCGCTACAAGCACTATTATAAGTATGACGATTACAGTTGTTAAAGTTCCATTACCCGAATCTTCGTCTACGTTCTTGTTTGTCATAAATTCAACTTTAATCGTATGGTTTTCGGTTACATTTTCAAAGGTATAAGTATAAGAGCCAAGTCCCTCGATACCGGCAAACGATTTATCATCAATAAACAGTTGTTTTATGAAATAACCTTCTTTGCAGGTT
>JAGBUH010000188.1 GCA_017630915.1 Clostridia bacterium | reverse complement strand
GGCGTGGCAGACCTTGACGGCAATAAGGTCTACGGTGAAACGACGGTTGCCACAAACGGCAAACATACCCTTACCGTAACAAGCGGAAACGGCGGTGTTTCGAGAACTTACGAATTTGAAATCAACTTCACTTACGGCAATTTCATCAAAAACGATTTAGCATGTGCTTCTGCCGCTGTTGATGAGGAAAACGGATATATTTGCCTTTACAGCGAATCGCTTGTCGGCGTGAGAATTTACGACATCAATTCCCCCGAAAAGTATCTTCATTTCCTCCCTGTCGGCAGAGTGTATGACCATGTTTTCACCGAAAACAATCTTCTCCTTTTCGGCGATAACGGAATCACGGTTTTAAACCGCGAAAATGCGCTTGACGGCGAAAACGCAATCGACAAAACGGTAAATAAAGAAGAAATCAACCTTTATTTCTCTGCCGAAAACACAATATTTGGTTTTGGCGATAATACAATCTATTCGCTCGATTTGGAAACCGAGGAAACAAACCCGTTGACAGACCTCGAATTTGAAATGATAAAAGCATTTTACGAAAACGGCAATTTGTATCTTTTGTCAATCGACGCGTTGTATTCCTATAACATCGAAAATGAAACTATTGACAAGTTATTTGACATCAATACCGCAAATAAAAAAATCGCCTTCGGCGATGGATATATCGCAGTCGGCAACCGTTTGATTGATATAACAAACGGCGAAGTCATACTCGAATTCGCCGCTAACAACGGCGTGAAAATTGCAAACGGATTGCTTTTCACCGAACGAAGCATCATCAATATCGAAAGCAGACGTATGATCGGTTCTTTTGAATTCCCTATTTTCGATATGGTTTCCACAAACCGAGGTGTGTATCTTTTCGGGCTTGATAACGATTTTGCGCTTATCTCAAACAGTGCAGAGGGTGTTGCAATTTACGGTGCGGCACAATCTTTCGACAAAGGATTTTCGGATACCGAAAGTGTAAACGTCTACCGCTCGGTATTGTTTTATGACAGATATACACAACCGATATCGCTATCGTCGGGTGAACTTAATTTATTCGCTCTGTTTAAAGACAAACACGAACTTTACAGCCTCTCGCTTGATAATTTAAGTGAAAACGAAACTGTTTCGCTCGCCTTTTCACCCAAATCGGTTTATGCTTCGAGCGGTTACGTTATAGTTTCGTTTGCAAACATGCCTTATGTTTATCTCGCGCAGGAAACCGATTCCGCAAACGGTGTTTATATCCCGCTTGGTTCTATATGTGATTCGGCATTTGTGCTTGACGGCAGACTGTACTGCACAACAGAAAACAGACTTGTATACTGTCCGATAAACGAAACAAATATAACCGAAACCGACATTTTAGCCGAAAAAGCAGTTTGCGACGGCGAAAATATATATGCATTGAACGGCAACACGCTATATGTATATAATTCAAATCTTGTAAATAACGTAACAATCGCAACCCAAAGAGGAGATTTATTGCTCGGCAACGGCATAGCCGTGGGTGATACGGTTTACCTCGACTTTGACGAAGAACCGATACAACTTGACGCTTCGATTATTGCATTCAAGGGCAACACCGTTATAACAAAACACGGCGTTTACGACCTTAAAACTAACGAATATATAGGCAAAACCGGTGTAAATTCGATAGAAAATGCGATAATTTGCGAAGATAATTCGCTGTGTACGTTCGATTCGGGTTTAATTTCGGTTTGTTCTTCCGGAGACGGAAGCGACGTTACCGAAGATGCCGACATAAGCGGTATTTCCGAGGGCGGTATCTATTTAGACAGCGTAACGATCGAATATGCACACGGTATCGGATATCTTGACGGAGAACCATTTGAATCGGGCGATACCGCAAGCGGTGCGGGTACGCACATTTTCAAAGTCGCGCTCCCTTGCGGAAGAAATATATCGGTAAGCTTCACGATAGAAGCGAACATCGAAAGAATCGAATTTCTCGTCGGTGACCGAGTCATGTCGGTCGGCGAAACGGTTACGCTTCGCGTAAGATATCTCCCCGACGGCGCAGGTTCTGTTCCCGTTAAATATTCCTGCGATTCCGACGGATTGCAAATCGGCGAAATGGGCGAAATAACGGCGCTTGAAGTTGGCGAATACGAAATAACCGCAACCGTTACAACCGAATACGGAACTTTTGAAACTGCATGCACGATAACCGTACGCGATGACCTTATCGTGTTTAAAGAAGACAGCGGAATAACCATCGACCGCGATAACGGATTTATTTTGGGAGTTAAAGCAGGTACAACTTCCAAAGACCTTATATCGCAGCTTATTTCAAGTGGCGATGCGTTTGTGTTGAACGAAAAAGGAAATAACGTCACCGACCACGTCGGCACAAATAACAAACTTGTGTTGTACCGTGACGGTGAAAAGACCGACAGTTTGACAATAGTAATCGCAGGCGACACCGACGGCGACGGATTTATTACCGCCTATGACCTTTACACACTTGAACAAATTCTGCGCGGAGAAAGTTACGATGCGGCATTTTTGGTAGCTGCCGATGCAAACAGAAACGGTATTACCGCCGATAACGATTACCGTGATTTGAAAAACAATCTGCTTTATATTATCGAAGCAGAATTGGGTACGCCGAATAAAAATCTGTTCGGTTTGAGCACAATCCAAACAGTAAGCCGTATCGAAAGCGGAAGCATAATCGACGCCGTGGTCTGCATAAGCGGTTGTAAATACACGCGCGGCATTTCGGGCGTTATAGATTTCGGCGAAGGGCTTGAATTCATCGAAGGCAAAAGCACAGGTTGGCAAACCGACTACCGCGAACTCGACAACAAAGTTAGTTTTTACGCCTTCGGTAACGACGGCAAAGAATGTGGAAGCGCGTTCAAACTGCTTATCAATCTGCGTTTCCGCGTAACCGCCGAAGCAGGAAAAACCATAAGTTTTTCATCGAACGGATTAACCGCGGCAAATGACAGCGAATGTAGTATAATACGTTTTGAAACAACCGAACTTTTTGTTTACGAACAACAAAAAGGCGATTTCAAAATAGATTTCCTTAATGCGTCTGATTTCGAATTTGACGAAAACAAACGCGAATACGATTCGGTTATTCCCTATAACAGCGCGCTTGCGGATATCTCGGTTACGAGGAAAGACGGACAGACAGTTTCACTTTCCAACCCCGTAATTCCCGATAACGGAAAAAACACGGTGACGGTCACACTCACCGAGGAAAACGGAATCAGCAAGGTTTATACAATCCGCGTAACGCGCGATAAAGAACCTCATTTCGATACAAACTGCCGTCTTTCGATATTGGAAATCGAGGGTTTTCGTCTTACACCGCAGTTTAGTCCCGACATTTTATCCTATAACGTAACCGTACCGTACGGAACGGAAAAGATAAATATCTATTGCGCGGCACAAAATCCTATGGCATCTGTAATAGTCGGCGACACAACTATTAAGGGCGAAGAAACAATCATTTCGGTAACCGTGGGTACGCCCGACGGCGAAACGTTGAAGTATTTAATAAATGTGTTCAT
>JAGBUH010000187.1 GCA_017630915.1 Clostridia bacterium | reverse complement strand
TTGGGTGCAAAAAACTCTCGGTGTTGACCGAGAGTTTTTTACTTTATTCAATGTGCTTTACGTTTTACCATATAAACCACTGCTTTGATGAAAAGGTTTACAACCAAAATCAAAATAGATACAACAGCGGCATATTCAATCTGCGCTTGTGCTTCAAATTGATTTATCATAAGCGAAATAGGTTTGTTCGCTGTGCTTGCAAGGAAGGAAACCGCCGAAATAGTCATCATACAGTTGACAAAGAAGTATGAAAACATTTCGAAAATCGTGCCCTTGCATTGAGGAATAAGTACGTCTTTAATCAAATGTAAACGTGAAACGCCTAATGTTTGAGCCGTTCCTTCGAGGTTTTCGTTTATCTTTGATAACGAGTTGTACATCATCAAATACGGCGAAGAAATGAAGTGAATCATGTTGACAAGTACGAGAATAATCAACGTACCGTATATGGGCGTCTTGTTAAAGGTAAGTACATAAGAAAGACCTAAAACAACACCAGGAATTGCGGCAGACGTCATCGAAGAAAGATGTAAGAACCTTGATGCAGGTGATTTCATTCTCGCCGAAAGATATGCTGACGTGAAGGCAACGATAACACCGATCAACGCCGAAAGAATTGCAATAATTACCGAGTTTAATAAATATGTACCCGCTTTCAAGTCGAATGTTTTTGCGATATTCTTAAACGTAAAACTCAAATCGGTCGGATATTTATTCGCAAACGCAAGAATAATGAACGAAACAATCGGTAACATGGTTAAAAACGCCACGATACCGCAATAGGTATAAGAAACGGTTTTTATAACCTTGCTGTCAGACTGTTTACACGGCTTTGTGACAAAGGTAGAATTCCCCTTGTCGGTGTTCAAAAAGTCGATTATAAAGGCAATTACGGCGGGAATAAGCAACAACGAGCCGTAAACAGCACCTTTGCCGAAATCAAGCTGTCCTATAACCTCTTGATACATAACCGTAGCAACGGTTTTATACTTGCCACCGACCATAAGCGGAACACCGTAATCAGTGATAATAAGCGTAAAAATCGCAAAAACTACGCTGATTAACGGTTTGCGGAGATAGGGAAGTGTAATCGAAAAGAATTGCTTTATTTTCGGAATCCCCAAAACCTCTGCCGCCTCGTAGGGCGAACCGTCTTCATAACGGATAACGTCGGCGAGCATTAAGTATGCAACGGGGAACGAATAAATCACCGAACCGATGATTATGCCTTTAAGACCGTAAATATTGCCCTCTAAACCAAACAAACGTGTAATCAGACCGTTGTTGCCGAGCAATATAATAAGACCCATACCGCTCGAAATAGAGGGGATAAGCATCGGTAAAGTAAGAATGATACCGAAAATACCTTTAAAACGAATCTTTGTACGTTGAATTGCAATGGCAAGTGCGAACGACAAAACGACCGTTATTACCGTACCAAGAAGTGCCGAAACAAGCGAATTGCAAATCGCTTCGACGAACACGGGGGACGAAACCGCTTTGCTGATACTCTCTGAATCAAGATATAAGAACATCTTGATTAGGGGGAGAAATACCAACGCGATAAAAATCAAAGATAAACAAATCTTCGTTATATCGGAACTTGCGAATTTAAAGGTTTTAGATGATTCTTTTTGCTTTGTTGCGTTTTGGTTCATGTCTAAACCCTCACATATTTTGCAAGCGAATCAATTTTGGTTTTTAGGTTGTCCAAAACGAATTCGCGCACGTATTCATTCGCGGGGTTAGAAATGATATTTTCGGGAGTGTCAAGTTGTTCGATTTTCGCTTCTTGCATAACCATGATTCTGTCAGACATTGCAAACGCTTCTTCTTGGTCGTGCGTGATGTAAATCATTGTCGTACCGAACTCTGCTTGAATTCTCTTTAATTCTTTGCGCAAAGATAAACGTGTTGCAACGTCGAGCGCCGACATTGGTTCGTCAAAAAGAATGATGTCGGGATTCATAACCAATGTTCTCGCGATAGCCACTCTTTGTTGTTGACCGCCCGATAAAGCCGAGGGAAGTTTGTTGTTATGTTCGGTCAATCCCAAATTGTCAATCGCAGCAAGCGCGCGTTCACGAACCGCTTGCTTTGCTTCCTTGCTTTTGTTTTCCTTGCGGATTTTAAGCGCGTATTCGACGTTTTGAAGAACCGTCATGTTTTCAAAAAGCGCGTAATTTTGGAATACAATGCCCATTCCGCGTTTAGAAGCGTGAAGATTGGTTATATCGTTTCCGTCTTTTAAAACGCAACCGCCCGTTGGCTTCAAAAGACCGATAAGTATGCGCAAAATCGTGGTTTTGCCGCAACCCGACGGACCTAAAATTGATAAAAACTCACCGTCGTGTACATCAAAATTTATTCTGTCGAGTGTGCGTTTGCTGTCAAAAACCATCTCCAAATCTTTGACAACCAATTTAATATTAGGCATTATAAATTACCTCAATTATTAGTATTTCCAAAGCGCCAAAAGTCTTTCTTTTTCCTCGATGCTGTTGTTTTTCATATCGCTGTATTTGATATCTTTGGGGAAGTTTTCAAGAGCATAACTCTTGTCCTTAAACAACTTTTCGGGACCGAACTTTTCGTTATATCTGTAACCGAATTCATTTACCATATAGTCGAAAACTTCTTTAACGGCATCTTTTTCTTCTTTGCCCTTAATCATAGCTTGACCGTAAATGGTAAAAGGCGAACCTTCTTCGAAATAAACAACTTTAAGGGGTGCGCCTTCGTTAATTTTAATAACTGTTTGCGCAGTCATACCCAAACCGATTGCGGCTTCGCTTTGAAGAAGTGCATTAACGGGACCCGAACCCGAGGAAGTGTATTGAAGCACGTTGGGGGTGAGTTTATCGAAGTATTCAAAAGCTTCCTTTTCGCCCCAAGAGTTTACTAAACTTTTAAGGAACATATAACCGGTGCCCGAAGATTTGGGGTTAGGCATCGAGATAAGACCTTTGTATTCGGGTTTGAGCAAATCTTCGTAACTTGTCGGTTCGGATAGATTCTTTTCTTTGAGCAAATCGGTGTTCAAAATGATTGCACCGCCGGAACGCAAGTGGGGAAGATAGTTCTTGTTTTCAACAAGATCGTCGTAGTAAATATCGGTGCTGTATGCAGAAAGATCGGCAAGAATGCCTTCGGAATCAAGTTGTGCAAGATATGCATATTCCAAATCATAAATAATGTCACATTCGGTGTCGGTTTTCTCTGCAAGGAGCTTTGCCGCGTGGTTACCGGTGGACATATATTCGATAGTGATATCATAATTGGGGAATTTTTCTTTAAGACATGCATCAAGGTCTTCAACAACGTAGTCTTCTACGCTCGTGTAGATGATAACTTTTTCTTTGTTGCTTCCGCAACCGCAAAGAAGCGTTGCAAAAAGGGCGATTGTGATTAAAATGGTTAAAAACTTTTTCATAATATCCTCCAAAAATTTAATTAACGGTAAGCAGGGTCTATCTTTTTAAGGTCCGCAAAACTGTCGATTTCGATAATATCATCGAAAGTACAGTCGCGAACTTCAACGCTGTATCTGTCTGCGCAAAATTCAAGCGCAACTTGGTCCCAATATCTTTCTTTGCCGCCCGGCATTTCATAAACTTTAACAATATCTTCCGAAAGTTTTTTGCCGTGCTCTTGATTCCAATAAGAAATACCGTAAAGATGGTGGCAGTTTTGACCGCCTATTTTGAGTTTTGTGATAACACGGTTTTTTGTTTCTAAACACCAGTCGTCGGTTACTTCTACGGGCACACCCAAATAGTTGGAAGTGTATTGGTATTTTGTAATGAGCGATTTGTTGTAAAGCACCAAATCCGCTTCCATGACGTAAGCGTTTTCGAGCAAGTGACGAACAAACATCGCTGACGAAATATTGTTCGCTTCGTTGTATAACGAATTGTCGATAAACTTGATATTCGGATATTTGTAGAGAAGTTGGTCAAATTGCTCGCCCAAATATCCACGAACAATGTAAATTTCTTCGATTTCCGCTTCTACAACCGCTTCAAGCAATGTTTCGATCATTCTTGTTCCGTTTACGCGAACTAAGGGTTTCGGAGTGTTCAATGTTATAGGTACAAGACGTGACCCAAAACCTGCGGCAATAAATATCGCGCGTTTAACTCTGTAAGGTTCAAGCGCGGCATATCCGGCCTCGGTTATTTTAAATTCGGATAAATAACCGCTTTCGGCAAGGGAAGACAAAACCTTGTTGACAGAACCCGTCGACATCCCCGTTGCTTCTGCGATAGCACGTTGTGTCTGTTTTCCTTTATTTTCGATGAATGTAAGTACATCAAACTGTTTTCTTTGCAACATAGTCTTTACTCTTTCATTATGTTCATTGTGAAAGATTATACATCATAAAATGAACAAAGTCAATGGGGTGTCGTGGATTTTGTGCATTTGTTCAAAAACCGTTTTATTTAAACATAGAAATGATGTATTTTTACGATGAAATGCCTTGGAAAATCAAAAACATGTTCATTTTGTGATTCGGATAAAACAAAAAGCCTTATAACTTGTTGCATTTTGCAATTCGTCATAAGGCTTTTTATTGTTCAATTAAACCTATTCTTGTTCTGGTTCTGTGCTTTTTGCGCTTTCGGGAGCATTAAAACGGTTAAGACGTTCGATGATGTAATCGGCTGCTGCCTCACCGCTGTTTCCGAGATTGTAGAAGTAACTGTTTTTCAACTCGTCAATCTGTTGATAATAACTGTCTTTGTTGGTTATCAACTCGTCGATCGCATCGGAAATGTTTTTGGCTTCTTCTTTCGAAATGGATTTGCCGATAGTATCTCTTGCGGTTATATCAAACGGTGTTACTTTGATTTTTTCGTAATCCTTGTTAACAACCTTCATTTCGGTGTTGATAAACAAAGTAGGCTTGTTAGTAGTGAAACTGAATTCATAAGCAATCGCCGACCAGTCGGTAATAACAACGTCTGCCGTGTAAATGGTTACGTTAGACGAAAAGTCGGTTTCTATCATGAAATCGTCGCCGAAGCGGTCTTTGTATTTCTCGATAATTGCTTCGATTTGCAAGGGGAAACGGCGGATATATTGCGGGTGAGGACGAATAATAACCTTATATTTTCCGTTCAGCATATTGCTAAGCATATCGTCCAAGCAACTGTCAAGAATGTTGTCATATTGCCAAGAGGGGGCAACAAGAATCGTCGGCTTTTCATTAACCGTCTTTTCGGAGGAGTTATAAGCCTCGATCATGTTGTCAATAAGACCGTAACCAACCTTTACAATGCGCTTTTTCTTGGTGTTGCGAAGTTGCTC
>JAGBUH010000186.1 GCA_017630915.1 Clostridia bacterium | reverse complement strand
TTGCCGAAGAAGTTGTACGTCTTTACGGTTTTGATAATATCGAACCGACGATGTTCAAAGGAGCGGCTGATCTTGGCGGCAGAACCCCGCAAGAAGCATTCCGTTATCGTATCAACGATGCGATGGCGGGTCTTGGATATTGCGAAAGTTGTACCTATTCTTTTGTTTCTCCCAAATCGCTTGATAAAATTAACGTTCCTGCCGACAGTAACTTGCGTGATTTTATCCGCTTAATAAATCCGCTTGGCGAAGATACTTCGGTAATGCGTACTCATCCGCTTCCTTCCATGCTTGAAGTTTTGGAAAGAAACGTCAACCGCAAGGTTGAAAAATGCCGTATGTCCGAAATCATGACGCTTTATTTCCGCGACGGCGACCTTTCAAACGAGAAAAAATCGCTCTGCTTCGCTTTCACTCCCGATTGCGGCGGATTTTATGAACTTAAAGCAGATGCAGAAGCGTTGTTCACACGTCTTAATATCCGTGCTCGCGAATATATTGCTGTGAGCGACGATCCCTCTTTCCACCCCGGACGTTGCGCTGACATTAAGGTGGGGGATAACGTAATCGGTCGCTTGGGTGAGGTTCATCCCCTTGTTTGCGAAAATTACGATATTCCAAAGGGTGTTTGCGCCGCAATGATTTCGGTTGAATCGTTGTTAAATTCTGTTAAGAACGAACGCGGATACATTCCTCTTCCTGTTTATCCTGCCATGGAAAGAGATTTGGCACTTATCTGCGACAAAGACCACGAAGTCGGCAAATTGTTGTCCGATATCCGTTCTTATGCAGGTAAATCGCTCGAAGATGCGTTTGTGTTCGACGTATATCGCGGAAAGGGTGTCGAAGACGGCAAGAAGAGCGTTGCGGTTCGTTTGGTATTCAGACTTGCAGATAAAACTCTTACCGATGAAGATGCCGATGCAGGCGTAAAGAAGATACTTAAAAAACTCGAAAAAGAGCAGAATATCGTACTTCGTTCTTAATTTCCAAAAAATACTTGCAAAGAACAGAAGTTTGGTGTATAATAATAAAAACTGCTATCTGAAACATCTGTCAAGGAGGGTTGAAAATGCTGGATAAGAATAAGAAGCCGGTTGATAATAAACAAAAAACCTTGATGTTTCCCATAAAGGAACAAAATCGTGAGGCTATGCGTGAAAAATTGCAAAGCGTTTACGATTCTTTGGTTGAAAAGGGATATAACCCGATTAACCAAATTGTTGGTTACATTATTTCGGAAGACCCGACGTATATTACCAACTACAATAACTCCCGCGCTATCATCTCCAAGATAGACCGCGATGAATTGCTCCGTACACTTGTCGAGGATTTCATCAGTACGGACGGCAAGAAGAAAGGTTGATTCTCCTATTATGAAAACGCTTATGTATAAAGGTAAGCCTCTTGTGCGTCAGGGGAGATTTGTGTTTTACGGTTATCCCGATGATAAATACATTCTTTTCATGAATATTTTAGACGCTAAGAAGGTTGGCGATGTTGAAGTTGCCACTAAGGTGCTTGTCCAAATTCAAAATACCGATGAAGATATTTCTTTCAACGAAAAAGTTGTAAAACAATGCGAAAAGAAAAACTTTTATGATGCTTTCGAAATCGGTACAATTTGGTTGGAACGTGCATTAAAACAAAAATAACTCATTATTAACAAAAAAACGTCCGTCAAGGGCGTTTTTTTGCTTCATATTATATAATAATTTTGAAAAAACAGTTGAAAAAAACAATGCGATGTGTTATTATCAATAGTTGAGGTATTATAATGAGATTAGAATGTGTTTTTTGGGATTGGAACGGCACTTTGTTCGACGATGCAAAGGCATCGTGGCTTGCCGTAAATGATATGTTGACGGTGAGGAATTTGCCGTTGATTACATTTGAACAGTATAGAGAATATGTCGATGTTCCGATAATTCGATTCTACGAGAAGGTTATGGACATATCGAAAGAATCAATGAATGAATTGTCGGAAGAATTTCATTCTCTTTGCGCAAAACACCTTCCCGAAAATCCGTTGGCTGGCGGTGCAAAGGATTTGCTTAGATATTTACATAATGAAGGTATTAAGCAATATATCTTTTCGTCAAGCCATAACAAGAAGTTAATGCCGTATCTGACACGTTTGAATATTGATAAATATTTTGATGCCGTTTTAGGCGCTGATGATTGCTTTGCGGGAAGCAAAATCGAACGAACCGAGGGTTTTATAAAACGAAACGGCATAAATCCCGATAATATCGTTTTTATTGGTGATATGGTTCACGATAGCGATGTTGCAAAACAAATAGGTTCGAAGTGTATTTTGATTTCTAACGGGCATCAATCAGAAAAAACATTGAAAGCAACGGGCATTGAGGTTGTTGCTACGTTAGACAAACTTTTAAATAAATTTTCCCAAGAGGTCTTTTTATTATGAAACGCGGTTTTGATTGTGAAAAATACGTGGAGTTGCAAACACGTCATATAAGAGAAAGAATAGATAAATTCGGCGGTAAATTGTATCTTGAATTCGGAGGTAAACTGTTTGACGACTATCACGCGTCGCGCGTTTTGCCTGGGTTTAAACCGGGCATAAAGATTGATATGCTTACCGAGCTCAAAGATGAAGCTGAAATCGTTATCGTTATTTCGAGTAACGACATCGAAAAGAACAAGGTTCGCGGTGATTTGGGTATCACTTATGACCAAGACGTTCTCCGTCTTATCGATGCTTTCCGTTCCTGCGGTTTGTACGTCGGTAGTGTCGTTCTTACGCAGTATAATTCGCAACCTTCGGTTGTCGCTTTCCAAAAACGTTTGGAAAAGCTGGGCGTAACGACATACAAGCACTATCCGATCGAGGGTTATCCCTCTAATGTCAAACTTATAGTCAGCGAACAAGGCTATGGAAGAAACGAATTTATTCAAACATCAAGACGCCTTGTCGTTATGACCGCCCCCGGTCCCGGCAGCGGTAAAATGGCAACCTGTCTGTCGCAACTTTATCATGAACATATGAGAGGGGTAAAAGCGGGATACGCGAAGTTTGAAACATTCCCGATTTGGAATTTGCCGCTTAATCACCCCGTTAATATAGCGTATGAAGCTGCAACCGCCGACCTCGACGACCTTAACTGTATCGACCCTTTCCATTTGGAGGCATACGGTTTGCAAACCGTAAATTATAACCGTGACGTTGAAATTTTCCCTGTATTGAGAGCGATATTCCAACGAATTTATGGCGAATCACCCTATAAATCGCCTACCGATATGGGCGTTAATATGGCGGGGAATGCAATCTGCGACGATGAAGTTTGCCGTAATGCCGCTCATCAAGAAATCATAAGACGGTATTATGAAGCTCAATGTCAACAGCGTAAAGGTTTGGGCGAGGAATCAACGGTTCAAAAGATTGAAATTCTTATGAGCCAATGCGGTATATCTCAAGATGACCGCGCGGTTGCTGTTGCGGCTAATGCCCGTGCCGAAGAAACAAACGGTCCCGCGGCTGCTATCGAATTGCCCAACGGTGAAATAATCACGGGTAAGACAAGTTCGCTTATGGGCGCATCAAGTGCAATGTTGATGAATGCACTTAAATCACTTGCGGGTATAGATAAAGATATTTATCTTATTTCTCCCGAAGTTATCGAACCGATTCAAGCGCTTAAAGTTCAACACATGGGCAACCGTAACCCGCGTTTACATACCGATGAACTGTTAATTGCACTTTCGGTTTGTGCCGTCACTGACGAAAGGGCAAAAGCGGCGCTCGAACAACTTAAAAAGCTTTCGGGTTGTGAAATGCATTCCTCTGTTTTGCTTTCGCAAGTCGATGAAAAATTACTCAAAAAACTCGGAATCAACCTAACCTGCGAACCACAGTATCAAACTAAAAAACTCTTCCATTCATGATGAAAATTACAGATTTATACACCACATCGGGCATGGCTCGAAAAATACAAACACACGGCGAGTTGCCGTCTACATCGACGCTTTATAAAGATTTTGCCAAAATAGCTTGGCCTGCGATGGTCGAATCGGTTTTGATGAGCTTGGTTAATATCTTTGACTCGATTATGGTTTCGACGCAGGGAATCAGCGCCGTCGCGGCAGTGGGGTTGACCACACAACCGCGTATGATTTTCTATGCGGTGTTCTTCGCGTTGAGTATTGCCGTAACGACAATTGTTTCACGACGTAAAGGACAAGGCGATAGAGACGGCGCGAACGCAACGTTGGCACAATCCTTGGGGCTTGTAACCGTTTTAGCACTTGTGCTTTGCGGTGCGGCTATCATTGTGGCAGAACCGTTGCTAAATTTTGCGGGTGCGAACGAGGATACGCTTGAATATGCGCTTGTTTATTTCCGTATAACCATGATTGGCTTGATGTTTACATCGTTCGGTATGATAATCAATGCCGCACAACGTGCAAGCGGAAATACAAAAATATCAATGCGAACCAATGTTGTCGCTAACGTGACTAATATTATCTTCAATGCGTTGTTGATAAACGGTTTGTGGTTTTTCCCCGAAATGGGTGTCACGGGCGCGGCTATTGCGACTTTAATCGGTAATATTGCTTCGTTTGCGATGAGCGTGTTCTCGATTATCGGAAAAGATAAATATTTAAAATTCAATTTAAAGGGTATGCTTGTTTGGAAAAAGCATCTTCTTTCGACAATCGGCAGAGTTTCACTTGGCGCAGGAACAGAGCAATTATTCATGCGAATCGGTTTTTTCATATATGCAAAACTTGTTGCCGAGTTGGGTACTGCTGAATATGCAACTCATATAATTGCGATGAACATAACTACCGTTTCGTTTGCGTGCGGTGACGGATTGAGTGTCGCTGCGAGTGCGCTGATAGGTCAAAATCTCGGTAAATCGCGTCCCGATTTGGCAACACTTTATGCAAAAGCAGGTCAACGCTTCGGTGTTATTATCTCTCTGTTGCTTGTGCTGTTAATGATTTTCGCAGGCGGTTGGATGGTTGCGCTTTTTGCCGATCCGAGCGATGTGTATTATCAATACGTTATAGAAAACGGACGTATTCTTACGTATATAATTGCGCTTGTTTCACCGGGGCAGATAGCACAGGTTGTTTATAACGGTGCGCTTCGCGGTGCAGGTGACACAAAGTATGTTGCACTTACTTCCGCGATATCAATAGGATTGGTTCGACCTATTACTGCATATTTGTTCTGCTATCCGTTAGGTTGGGGACTTTTTGGGGCATGGATTAGTTTGCTTATCGACCAATATATGCGGTTAGGATTCTCGATGCACAGATTTGTCAGCGGGGTATGGCAAAAAATTAAAGTTTAGGAGTTTGTTATGACAGTTAACGAAGCATTACTTCAAATAGAAAAGTTTGAAAATACAAATTCTGCGCTAAATCACGCGGCTGGATTATTGTATTACGACGGAGATACCATCGCTCCCGAGGGAAGTGTTGAAATTCGTGCGCTCACTTTGGGCGAAATATCCCGTATGAGTTATGAATTGATAACCGCCCCTGAATTTATTTCGGCACTTGAAACTTTAAATGCAAATCTTGACTCGCTTTCCGAGATTGATAAACGTAAAGTTAAGGAACTTTACAGAGAATACGACAATACAAGAAAAATTCCGATGCAGGAAATGGTGGATTTTAACATTCATCTTACCGAATCTTCTGCAATATGGCATAAAGCAAAGGAAAATAACGACTTTGCATCTTTTGAACCCTATCTTCAAAAAACGTTTGATACATTAAAACGGTTTGCTTCATATACCGATCCCGATAAAGATCCGTATGACGTTTGTTTGGATAAATACGAACGCGGTCTTACAAAAGACAAATGCGAAAAGTTTTTCACCGCGTTGAGAGCAAAACTGGTTCCGCTTATCGCTCGTGTCGGAGAAGCAAAACAAATCGACGATTCGGTTTTGAAAAAGAATTATTCGAAAGCAAAACAGGAAAAATTCACCGAATACCTCGTTGACGTAATGGACATTGATAGAAACCATTTTACCGTCGGCGAAACCGAACACCCCTTCACGATTAGTTTTACCGGTAAAGATGTTCGCATCACGACTCATTATCATGAAGATAATCTTGCAAGTTCGCTTTACAGCGTCGTACACGAATGCGGTCACGCACTTTATGATATGAACTCGATGCCCGAACTGTTCCGTACTTCGCTCGAAGGCGGCGTTTCGATGGCAATTCACGAAAGCCAATCACGTTTTTATGAAAATATTATCGGCAGAAGCCGTCCTTTCTGTGAACTGATTTTACCGTTCCTTAAAGAACAGTTTCCCGAACATTTAAATGATGTTGACGGCGACAGTTTCTACCGTATGATTAACCGTTCGGAACCCTCGCTTATCCGTACCGAAGCTGACGAACTTACCTATGCTTTGCACGTGATGGTTCGCTATGAACTCGAAAAACGTATGATGTCGGGCGAAATAACTGCAAAAGACCTTCCGAGCGAATGGAATCGACTTTATAAAGAATATCTCGGAATCGACGTACCCGACGATACAAACGGGGTACTTCAAGACAGCCACTGGTCAAACGCAAACGTTGGCTATTTTCCTTCGTATGCACTTGGCTCGGCATACGGTGCACAAATGCTTAATGAAATGAAGAAAGATATCGACGTTGATGCCGAAATCAAAAGCGGTAAGTTGACAAAGATAAACGATTGGATGCGCGAAAAGATTTGGAAATTCGGTTGTATGTATGATCCGACCGATTTGTTCGAAATGGTTTGCGGCGAATTTGATCCTAATTGCTTTGTTGACTATCTTGAAAAGAAATTCACCGAGGTATATTCATTATGAGTTATCTTGTTGATGAATGTATTTTGGATTCTGGTGATAAGGTGATAATCCGTTGGTCTGACGGCAGCGAAACACGCGCCGTTTATAAAGAAACCTACGGTTATAATCATTTCTTTGATGCAATCCCCAAAGGTGACCAAGAAATACGCCTTTCGAACCACTTTATGCGCTTGAAAGGTATACATATAAGAAAAGACGAAGAATAATGGAATATATTGACCTTCATACACATTCAACCTGTTCCGACGGCTCTATGACGCCTTACGAACTTGTAAAACACGCTCACGAGAGGGGCTTAAAAGCCATTGCGTTGTCCGACCATGATACCATTGCCGGTATCGACGAAGCAATGGAAGCGGGCAGGGAATACGGCGTTGAAGTTGTACCTGCTATTGAATTTTCAGTACAATCTGATACAGAAACCCATATACTCGGTTTTTACATCGACCATAAAGGCCAGTTGATTCAAGACGCACTCGAAAATATCAATTCGGTTCGTTGGCAACGAACGGTTAATACCTGTAATAAGTTACGTGAACTCGGCTTTGACGTTACTTTGGAAGAAGCACAGGCAATAGCTCCTTCGGGGATAATCGGCAGAGCGCATTTTGCGAGGATACTTGCCGAAAAGGGATATACTCAAAGCGTCAAAGAGGGGTTTGACAAATATTTGGCGAACGGCAGACCTGCCTACGACGGTACACAATACCTTACGGCAGAAGCTGCGGTGAAACTTATTAACGACCTCGGCGGCGTTGCTTTTGTCGCACATCCTCATCTTATACGCCTTGATGATGCGACGTTACGAGCATTTCTTTTGAAATTGAAAGAAGTCGGTTTGTGCGGTATTGAGGGTTATTACAACGAATATACTCCCGAAATGCAGGATTATTTTCAGAATTTGGCGCGAGAACTCGGACTTGAAATTTCGGGAGGTACAGATTTTCATGCAAAGATGAAACCTCATATCGAAATCGGTATCGGGCAGGGTGATATGAAAATACCCTATTCGGTGCTCCAAAGAATAAAAGATATCGTTGCTTCAAAATGATTATCAAATATGAAAACGCTTTTGATTGTTTTGTCAAACTTATCAAAGAGCATAACGATAAAAATCCTCTAATAATCGCTTTTGACGGGCGGTCTGCATCGGGAAAATCGAGCTTGTCTGAGAGATTAACAGAAGAGTTGAATATGCCTGTAATTCACACCGACGATTTTTACCGCCCTAAAAACAATAAAGGTGAACTTGAAATCAGCGAATTTGACGGAAATTTCGATATAGTTCGATTTAAACGAGAAGTTGTTGAGCAATTGAAAAACAAAACGGCTTTTAAATATGGCATTTTCGATTGCAAATTCGGAAGAATCGAAAAATATAACGAAATCGATGTTTCGAATTGTTGCATCATCGAGGGTGCGTACAGCTTAAACCCAAATTTAGGTGTGTATGCAGATATAAAAGTTTTTTTCGATGTAGACGAAGAAACACAAAAACAACGTATTCTTCGCAGAAACGGTGAAAAACAGTTGGAAAACTTTAAAAAGATTTGGCTTCCTGCCGAAGAAAGATATTTAGAACATTATCAAATAAAAAAGAGTTGCGATATAATCGTCAACTCATAAACGGAGGCACACTATGGGCACTTTTATCAATAAAAAAGACAAGTTTTATTTAAACGGAGAACCATTTCAAATATTATCGGGAACGATTCACTATTTCCGCACTGTACCTGAATATTGGCATGACAGATTGCTAAAACTCAAACAATGCGGTTTCAATACCGTCGAAACATATATATGCTGGAACTTGCATGAACGCAAGGAAGGCGTTTTTGATTTCACGGGAATTCTCGACCTTGCGCGTTTTATTGATACTGCAAACGAACTCGGATTGCTTTGCATAATTCGCCCCGGTCCTTATATCTGCGCTGAATGGGATTACGGTGGACTTCCGTCTTGGC
>JAGBUH010000022.1 GCA_017630915.1 Clostridia bacterium | reverse complement strand
TGTGTATGATGACGGCTAAAATCACATCGATTTTTTTAAAACGACGCGAGTTCCTGCCCACATATCACCTATTCTTAAATCATTGTTTTTGATTTGTGTAAATTCGTATCCCATTAACAAAACAGTCGGAATATTCCTTAATATCATTTGCTTAATCGTAGGAACTCCGCCACCATTGTCGATTACCATAATTCCTTGGAATTTTTTGCCTAAACTCGCATTTCTAAACAATAAATCTCTAAAAATATGTAAAAAGATAACGATGATAAGAAGCAAATATATATTAGGAATAAAAAAGTGTATCAGAGTAGCGACAAGACCAATAAATATAAAATCCCAAACTTGTGCTTTGACTCTTTTTTTAAAAAGTTCCATATATAACCTCCAATTTTATATATCCGTCAATATAGGTTCATCAATAAAACGCAAAAGGCAAAGATTAGTACCCACGCCTATCATAGGCGCGACGGGGATATAAGAGGGGATAGTGCAGGTGCGCAATTTGTCACCTTGGATAAATATTTCGGATTCAAGCTGTTCGCCTTGACGTACTTCGTATGAGTGTTCGCCCTTTATACTTCCGGTTTTTACGGGGTAAACGTCAACGCGTATTACCTTGCCGACAAATTCTTTTTTTGTGAGGAACAGATATATTTTTGTTTTCTTTACCGCTAAACCTAAAAGTAAAAAGGGAACAAGACAGAATACCGAACTCAATTCTGTGATATCGGTAAGATAAAACAGCAGAAAACTGCCGACCGATATAAACGCAAACCAAAACAAAAACGAAAAAATCGCCCTATTTTCGCGTTCTTTTTGTAATTTTCTCGCTTCTTTTAGTGTCAGCATAATATTTACCGCCTTTTCAACAATAGCCCCCTACGTGTTTGAGGGGGCTATTGCATTTTGATTTATAAACGATTATTCTTCGATAACTTCGGCGTCGAGGACTTCAACTTCTTCTGCCTTGTTTTCTTCGTCTTTTTTCTTGCCGAGGTATTCGGGCAGTGTTAGACCGCTCATCGCGAAAACTTCTTCGAGAGGGGGAACGCTCTTCATAAGGCCGGAGAGGAAGTTAGCAGTGGAGCTTTTGCCGTCTGCGCTTCCGCTGTCCCAAACGGTAACCTTGTCGATCTTGATGTTCTTGATAGCATCAACTTGGATTCTCATAAGGTCTTCGAGTTTGTCGGCAATAAGGAGTTTCAATGCCGCTTCGGCATCGCCGTTTGCGCTCTTTACGATTTCTGCAAAACCTGCCGCTTGCTTGCGAAGGATTTCTTCCATACCGCGTGCTTCCGCTTCCATTTTTGCGAAAATAGCGTCTGCTTCACCTTGCGCCTTACGTCTGATTTTTTCGGCTTCTGCTTCTGCTTCAAGCTCGATTTGGCGTTTTTGGATTTCGGTCTGAACGATAACGTCGGCTTCCAAGGTTGCCTTTTCACGTGCACTTCTTGCTTGTTCTGCTTCTTTTTCTGCCGAATATGCTTCTTCGAGCGCTTTTGCAGCTTGGATTTTTTCTGCCGCGGTTGCGATTCTCAATGCCTCTGCCTGCTTTTCGCGGAGGGTTGCATTAGACATCGCGATTTCGGTCTTCGCAAGGTTTTCACCTTGGATTGCTTCTGCATCCGCTTTGGAAACGTTGATACGTTCGTCCATCTTAGCGTTTGCTTCACCGATAGCACCGTCGCGTTCTTTTTCGGCAACGCTCTTCTTCGCGTCGTTGATTGCCTTTGCAGCCGCTTCTTTACCGAGCGCGGAGATGTAGCCGCTTTCGTCGCTGATGTCGGTAAGGTTTACGTTGATAAGGCGAAGACCGATCTTTTTAAGTTCGACTTCAACGTTACGCGAAACTGCTTCGAGGAATTTATCTCTGTCGGTGTTGATTTCTTCGATATCCATTGTCGCGATGATAAGACGCAACTGACCGAAGATGATATCTTTCGAAAGTTCTTGAATGTCAGCCAACTGTAAGCCGAGCAATCTTTCCGCCGCGTTCTGCATTACGCTCGGTTCGGTAGAGATACCGACGGTAAAGCGAGAGGGAACGTCGATACGGATGTTTTGTCTGGAAAGTGCGTTTTTGAGGTCAACGGGGATAGACATAGGAGTTAAGTCAAGGAATTCATACGCCTGAACAACAGGTACGATGAATGCCGCGCCGCCGTGGATACATTTTGCGCTACGCGTACTGCCGTCCTTGTTTTTACCTACGCGACCGTAGATAACCATGATTTTGTCCGAGGGGCATTTTTTGTACCTCGAAAAGAACCAAAGGATGAGCGAGAATAACAGTAAACCGATTACTGCTACGAGGATAATGGTGTTAGTTCCCATTGTGTGACTCCTTAATTTATATTATTTTTTTAGATTCTGTTTTTGCGTCTTACTATCAAAGTTTCTTCGCCGGATATGCCGACAACGGTGATTTCTTCGCCGTAGTTGATAACCGTTTCTTCGTCGGTAACGGCATCTCTTTCACAAAGTTTGCCTTGAACGATGGCGTTTATCTTGCCTTTGCCGGTACGGGAAGGGGGGATACGGATATATACCGTACCGCTAACCCCCAACGCGTCGCGGATATCTTCTGTTCCGTCATATTGCAAACTGAACAGCCATTTCATCAAAAGCGCGATTACAACCATGGCAACAACGCCCGATGCGAAGGAGATAAGAATCGAAAGCGCGAGATTAAGACCACCTTCGCAACAGATTGTACCAACCCAACCGGTTACCGAGAAAAACGCGATAAGTCCGCGAAGAGTGAACACTCTTAAACCGCCGTCTAATATGTCGGTATCAATTCCGTCGCCGTCGTCTATTTCGATACCGCCGTCGGAATCGGTATCCGCGATATCGGCATCGGCATCGTCACCGCCCAAACCGATGAGGGTGAGAATCATTTGGATAATAAGTATAAGTGTCGAGGGGATTGCGATACAGGCGAATACCTGTCCTGCTGAACCGAGTGCGTTCCAC
>JAGBUH010000185.1 GCA_017630915.1 Clostridia bacterium | reverse complement strand
GAGAGGTACGAAACGTATCGACGGCGGCGGCGCATTGATGAACCAAGGTATCCACGGCGTTGACTTGTTGCTTTATCTTGCAGGTGACATTAAAAGCGTTCACGCGATTTCCAAAACCCTTGTCCGTAATATCGAAGTTGAAGATACTCTTTCGGCTATCGTTGAATATAAGAGTGGCGCGACGGGTGTTATCCAAGCAACCACTTCGGTTTACCCCGGTTATCCTCGACGTTTAGACATCAACGGTGAAAACGGCTCTATCGTGCTTGACGAAACTTCTATCGTCCGTTGGGACATCAATAACCAAGCAGGTCACGACGACGTTATACTTATGCCCTCGTTCACTCACGGCGCGGCAACGCCTACCGCGATTTCCAACGACGGCCACGTGTTGCAAATTGCCGACACTATTAAATGTATTCGCGAAGGCAAATCGCCCCTTTCGGGACTTGCAGACGGCAGACGTGCTGTTGACGTTATCCTCGCGATTTACAAATCCGCCGAAGAAGGCAAGACAATCTATCTTGACTGATTGTTTGTTAATCAATAATGTAAAAACGCCCGAATTATCGGGCGTTTTTTGTTGCGTGATTCTTAAATTTTATAAGTGCCGAAGCAGATACGTTTGATCAATAAATAATCAACAGAGTCAATAAGACCGTCACCGTTAATATCGCCTGCCAAATTCATCGCTTCGGTCAATGTGTACGTCCCAAACGCTGAACGTTTGATGAGCAAATAATCTACCGAGTCAATTTTGCCGTCGCCGTTGATATCTCCTGCAACAATCAAAGTGTAGGTTGCTTTTACGGTATCGCCGTCGATGAGTTTAACGACCATACCCGTACCAACCAAATCGTCGTCGCCAAGTTCGTTTTCGCCGTTATAAATTTTGCAATCGTTGATTCCGTCAATCAATGCCGAAACCTTTGTTCCTGCACGGACACCGAAAATATAATCGCCGTCGATGTTGTAAACCAAAACCTCTACCATGTCAACGTCTTTTAAAATGGGGTAAGGATAACCCACTTCGTTATCCATTGTCCAGACGGTTTCGAAATCAAAGTTTTTAAACGTATCTTGATTTTTCAATTGCTCGACCGTGCATTTTTTGGTTACATCATAACCGTTGCCAACGCCTTTGGCAATGTTATTGGCATAATAACAGTTTGTTACTGTACCGTCAAGGCTGTCGCCGGCAATTCCGCCGATATAAGCAGTGCCATCATCAGAGGAAACATTAGCCGCCACATCACCAATGCTATAACAGTTTTCTATTGTTTTGTCATTAAAACCCACAATGCCGCCCGCATAGGCATTGGAGGCATACGCTGACACGTCACCTGTGTTATAACAGTTTGTTATTGTTCCGTAGTAGATGTTGTTGTAGTAGTTATACCCCGCAATGCCGCCTGCATAGGCATAGGAAGAGTAAGATGTAGCCGACACGTTGCCTGTGTTATAACAGTTTTCTATTGTTTCACAATAGTTATACCCCGCAATGCCGCCTGCATAGGCAT
>JAGBUH010000184.1 GCA_017630915.1 Clostridia bacterium | reverse complement strand
CTTTCACCGTCGAGGTGTACATAGTCACCGTCTGCGCAGTACATACCCTTGGTTCCGCGAACGGTAAAGCCGCGAGAGTAGATACGAGGCAAGGTTGTATCGAGAACGATGGTCGCGGTTCTGCCATCGGCACATTTAATTATTGTAGTAACAATATCGCCTTGTGCGAAATCCACCTTTGCGATGGGATCGTCGGGACGATGTTCAACCGCATATTCATGCAATCCCTTCGAGCAGGACGCGATAGAGTTAAGCGAAACGAAGCGGTTACCGTAGTTGATATCGAGAACCTGCATTATCGGGCCGAGTTCATGGGTAGGATAGTTATCGCAGTTACGAAGCATATAGTTTCTTTGACGGTAGTGACGGTTAACGTCGCCGTTTACTATTTCTTCGCGAAGGTCGTGCATATAACCGCCGGAGCAATGAACAACCGAACCGAACAAGCCCTTACGAGCCATATTGAGTGCCATAAGTTCACGTCTGCCGTAGCAGCAGTTTTCGAGCATCATGCAATGAATGCCCGTTTCTTCATAAGCGCGAACCAAGCGGTAGCAATCCTCGATATTATAAGCACCGCCGACTTCGGTACCGATATATTTACCTGCGCGCATAGCGGCGATACACATATCAATATGAGATTCCCAAGCGGTGAGTACCATTACTGCTTCAACTTCTTCGCAGTTGATTACTTCTCTCCAATTAGTTGTGCAGAAAGGACGCTTACCGGTTTTTTCTTCAACCGTATTAGCCGCCTTTTCAGCGCGGTCTTGATAATAGTCGCAAACAGCGGCAACTTCCAAAATGCCGTGTTCCCACATAGGAAGGAAAGCGGTTCTGAGAAGGAAGGTTCCGCGTTCGCCGAAGCCGATGACACCAACTTTTACTTTTCTTTTATTATCCATGATTTTGTCCTCCATGAACAGTATCATTATTTGTACAGATATTTATTATAAAGTCACTTACTTAAAATGTCAATATTTTTTTAATAATCACTTTACAAATGTCGATTTTTATAGTAAACTCACTACAACAATGTTTTTTTGGAGGAGATTATGACACTTTTAGTTATGGCTGCCGGAATGGGCAGTAGATACGGCGGTCTTAAACAATTAGACCCTATCGGCCCTAACGGCGAATTCATTCTCGATTACACCGTATATGACGCATTGAGCGCAGGTTTTGACAAGGTAGTATTTGTTATTAAGGAAGAAAACCTCGAAATATTCAAGGAAACCGTCGGCAACCGCATTGGTTCGAGATGCAAGACCGAATATTGTTTCCAATCGCTCGATGATCTTCCCGAGGGTTATTCGATTCCCGAAGGCAGAGTTAAACAATGGGGCACAGCACATGCTGTACTTGCTGCAAGAAACGTTATTGACGGTCCTTTCGCCGCTGTTAACTCCGACGACTTTTACGGCAGAGAGAGTTTCCAAATTCTTGCCGACTATATGAGAGCGAATCCCGACTCACCTGCTTGTATGGCCGGTTTTGTTCTTAAAAACACCCTTACCGAAAACGGCACCGTTTCGAGAGGCGAATGTTTCGTTGACGAAAACGGTATTCTTACCGACATTACCGAACGCACCAAGATCAAACGTCTTGAAAACGGTAAAACCGCATATCTTGAAGGCGAAGAATGGATTGACATTTCCGAAGACACCATCGTTTCGATGAACTGTTGGGGTTTACCTGCTGAATTCTTCACCTATGCTCAAAAGGGACTTATTGACTTCCTTAACAGCGACGGAGACGAAATGAAGAAGGAATACTACCTCCCCACCGCTGTTAAGGAATATCTTAACGCAAGCGGAAAGACCGCAAAGGTATTAAAGACCGAAGCAAAGTGGTACGGCGTTACATATAAAGAAGACAGACAGACTGTCGTTGACTACATTAACAAATCTATAGAAGACGGAGTTTATCCCAAAGAATTATGGAAATGAATAAGAACGAAATCATAAGCAAAGTTTGTTCCGCGTTTATCGAAAACGCGGTTGTTGAGGAGATTGAAAACATCCCCAACGGTCACATCAACGTTACCGACAGAGTTAAGGTCAACGGAAAGAATTATATTCTTCAACGCATCAACACCAACATCTTCAAAGACCCCGTTGGTTTGATGAACAACATCTCGTCGGTTACCGAATTTTTGCGCAAGAAGATTATCGAAGCAAACGGCGATGCCGACAGAGAAACTCTTACCCTTGTTAAGACTCTCGACGGCAAATACACTTATGAAGACGAAAGCGGTCTTTACCGCATGTATCTCTTCATCACCGAAGCGACCTGCTACAACAAGGCGGAAAAGAAGGGTATGTTCGGTGAATCGGCAAAGGCGTTTGGCAGATTCCAAAATCTTTTGGCTGATTTTGATGCTAAAACCCTTTCCGAAACGATTATCGATTTCCACAACACTCCCGTGAGATTCAAGAACTTCGAAAAGGCACTTGCCGAAAACAAGGCAGGCAGAAAAGACGAATGTTTGCCCGAAATCGAATTTTATCTTTCGCACAAGGACTACTGCCCTACCATTACCGACAGACTTAATGACGGCAGACTTCCGACAAGAGTTACACATAACGATACCAAACTCAACAACGTTATGATTGACGATGCGACAGGAAGCGGCATTTGTGTTATCGACCTTGACACCGTTATGCCCGGCAGTATGCTTTACGACTTCGGCGACAGCATCCGTTTCGGTGCATCGAGCGCGGCGGAAGACGAAAAAGACCTCGACAAAGTTTATTGCGTTCCCGAACTTTATGAAGAATACGTAAGCGGTTTCCTTTCCGAAATGAAAGATACCATTACCGAAGAAGAAGTTAAACTTCTCCACGATGGCGCGATTATGATGACGCTTGAATGCGGTATGCGTTTCCTTACCGACTATCTTGAAGGCGACACCTATTTCAGAACCCATTATGCAGGTCAAAACCTTGACAGAACCAGAACCCAAATGAAGCTCGTTCAAGACATGGAAGCTAGACGCGACTTGTTCGAAAGCATTATTAAAAAATATATTTAATATGTAATGAAAAGTCCGAACCGTTTTTCACGCGGTTCGGGCTTATTTTTTTGGCAAAAATTTCCTATAATAAATTTCGCATATACGCGCAAAATATCAGCGAGGAAAAAACCTCGATGCAATTAAAAGATTGCAAAATCAAAAAGGAGATTTTAAAAATGGCTAGAAACAAGATTTCGGTTCCCGAAGCTAAGGCTGCTATGGACAAGTTCAAGATGGAAGCAGCAAGCGAAGTCGGCGTGAACCTCAAAGACGGTTACAACGGCGACCTCACTTCCAAGCAAGCCGGTTCTGTCGGCGGTCAGATGGTTAAGAAAATGATCGAATCCGCAGAAAAGAACATGAAATAAGAGGGTTATATCCTCTACAAAAAGGCTGTCGTTCCAACAAACGACAGCCTTTTGTCTTTGTGCAAATATAACGAGAGAAAAACTTTTTGAAAAAAGTTT